>JAUIEG010000251.1 GCA_030428745.1 Alphaproteobacteria bacterium | reverse complement strand
GGTCGGAAGCACCGGGATCGGTTCCTTGGTGACGTCGACGCCGGCGAAAATCTTCGCGCTTTCCGATATGCCCGGCAGGCGCTCATGCAGAACTTTCGGGTCGAGATGGTTGAGGTTCAGATGGATGTGATCCTTGTTCGGGCCGACGCCGCGCCCTTCGCGAATTTCAATGGTCATCGACCGCGAAACGACATCGCGCGAGGCGAGGTCTTTGGCGGAGGGCGCATAGCGCTCCATGAAGCGCTCGCCTTCGGAATTGGTCAGATACCCGCCTTCGCCGCGTGAGCCCTCGGTGATGAGCACGCCGGCGCCGTAGATGCCGGTCGGGTGGAACTGTACAAACTCCATATCCTGAAGAGGGAGCCCCGCACGCAGGACCATGGCGTTGCCGTCGCCGGTGCAGGTATGGGCCGAGGTGCAGGAGAAATAGACGCGGCCATATCCGCCGGTGGCGAGGATCACCATCTTCGCGGAGAAGCGGTGGATAATCCCTGTGTCGAGCTCCCATGAAATGACGCCGCGGCATTCGCCTTCGTCGGACATGATGAGATCGAGGGCGAAATGTTCGATGAAGAATTTTGCGTTCTGCTTCACCGACTGACCGTACAGCGTGTGCAGGATCGCATGCCCGGTGCGGTCGGCGGCGGCGCAAGTGCGCTGAACCTGACCTTCACCGTAATTCTTGGTCATGCCGCCAAAGGCGCGCTGATAAATCTTGCCTTCCTCGGTGCGCGAGAAGGGAACGCCCCAGTGCTCCAGCTCATAAACGGCGGCCGGCGCGTTCTTGCAAAGATATTCGATCGCGTCCTGATCGCCGAGCCAGTCCGACCCTTTGACGGTGTCGTACATATGCCAGCGCCAGTCGTCTTCGGACATATTGCCGAGCGCGGCGGAAATGCCGCCCTGGGCCGCCACGGTGTGCGAGCGGGTCGGGAAAACCTTGGTGACGCAGGCTGTTTTCAGCCCCGCCTGCGCCGCGCCCAGCGTCGCGCGAAGGCCCGCGCCGCCAGCGCCGACGACGACAACATCATATTCGTGATCGACAATCTCGTAACTCGAAGTCATTCGTGAGGTCCTGGGTGGGAAGCGTCAGCTTGCAAATGCAATGGTGTAAAGAGCCCAGAGGGCGCCGGCGATAACGCTCAGCGCAACGAGCCAGTTGATAATGGAAAGAACGCCTTTGAGGCCGCCATGGATGTAGTCGGCGATGATCTCGTGCATGCCGATCCGCATATGCAACGCGCCGATGGTGATGAAGGCCGCGAGCAGCGCTGCATTCCACCACTGCCCGGCCCATTCGCGGGCGACCATGTAATTTGCGCCGAGATGAGAAACGACGCCGATTAGAAACCAGATGCCGAGCGGGATCAGAAGCGCGGCGGTGGCGCGCTGAATGATGAAGGTCGATGTGCCTTTATGCGCCATGATTTAAGACCTCCAGCCGAGTTGGCCCACATAGAGGATGATCACGGCGAGGATCAACGATCCGATGTAAATCGCCCAGGCGGTTTTGGTCGCCGTCTTCGGCGCGAGGCCGCGCCCGGAATCCCAATAAAGATGGCGAAGGCCGTTCAGCAGGTGAAAGCAAAGCGCCCAGACATAGCCGGCGACGATGATGATCCCGAGGGGTGAGATGACAAAGCTCGAGACCGCGGCGGAGAGCGATGGGCTGAAGGCGAGGGCGTAGGCCCACACGCCCAGCAAGAGGGAGCCGCCATATAGGACGAGGCCGGTCCCGCGATGGGTGATGGAAGCCGCCATGGTGACGGTGAAGCGCCAGATTTGAAGATGCGGCGATATGGGGCGCGAAGGTTGCGCTGAACTAGCCATGAAAACCCCGGAAAGTCAGGCCTGAAACTTGAGGCGTTGGAAGGCGAAGGCGAACATAGGCCGCCTCTTTTTCAAGTCAACGCGTCAGATTTGCTTTGAACCGGCCAAGCCATTGCCAAGGCAGGTCCTTTTCGGTCATGCTGGCTGCGTGGGACAAGTAGCGATCGCGTGGGGTGGGGCATGAAGCACTTTCTGAAGAGCGCCGCTTTTGGGGCGGCTTTTGCGATGGCGCTGTGCGGGGGCGCCGGCGCGCAAACCCTGAACGGCGTGACGGCGAACCAGCTGGAAAGCGTCCTCGCTGAAGCCGGGCTCAATCCCGACATGCTGGCCGACAGCGCCACCGGCGCGCCCGTCGCGCAGGGTAAGGCCGGCCAGTTCGGGTTCTACGTGCGGGCGCTGTCCTGTTCCGGGGCGCCGAAAGCCTGTGAGACGCTGGTCTTCTTCGCCAATTTCAAGCTCGGCCGCGATGTCGCCGCGAGCGACTATCGCATCGTCAACAGCTTCAATGACAGCCAGGTCTTTGGCCGGGCCTATGTGCTCGAAGGCACGGGCGAGGTTGGCGTCGACTATGTGATTGAACTGAATGGCGGCGTCACCGAAGAACACCTGTCGCAGAACATCGCCCGCTGGGCGGATGTCATCTCGGCTTTCGTCTCGAAATTCCAGGATGGCGAGCCGGTGAGTTAAGTCTGGCTGGCCGGGAGATTGGTTAGGCTAGATAGGGCGCACAAGTCTCGCCGTCCGCCTCGACCGTCATCAGCGAAGCGCCGCCGGGTTTGAAAAACCGGATACGCATTTTGAAATTTGTTTCCGTCAGCATGTCGCGTTCTGTCAGGGAGCAAGCTGTCTTGAGAATGAGGCTGCGCGCCTTTTCAAGTTCGCTTGCGGGGATATATCCGTTATTCGCGCCCTTCATCTGGACGGTGATGCTGACGAGATCCCGTTCGGCGTCCACATAGGTGTCGGAAATGTCCGACGAGCCGCCCTTGGTCAGATTGTACCCACGCGAGAAATTTTTCGCCTTGCGTTCGAGATATTTCTGTTTTTCTTCAATCGAAGCGGTGGCGTAATCGAAAGGCGCTCTGTTCGGACCGACGGTCGCAAGAGCAATGACGCTGCCGGTGGCGGCGCAAGCGGCGATGACGATCCGTTCCATACTCATGAGCCGGTTACGCCGCGCGGTCGATCAGCGCTTTCAGGCCCTCGGGGAGTTCTTTTTCAAGTTCGCGCAGGCGCTCGATCAGGCGGCGTTCATTGACGTCGAAACCGCCATCCTTGCCGATGCGGCTTGCCAGCCAGTCGGCTTCGGCTTTGGTGACCTTCTCCGCCATGGCGATGTCTGCTTCGCGCTGTTCATTGTGGGCGGCGGTGACGCTTTCCGTCGGCTTGAACCCCGACAGGCCGCCGGCAAGCATCTTTTTGAAGAAGCCGCCGACATTGACGGAGCTGTCTTTCGCCCAGGCGTTGCGGCGGAAGGCTTCCTCGCGGCTCGGCGCCGTATAGCCGAGATGCGCCATCAGGTGATTGACGACGCCCTGCACGAAAAGCTCCGTCCACGCCGTATTGTTGCGCGCATTATCCGTCGCGTCGTTGATGTCGAATAAAAGTTCAGCCTCGCGGCGGGTGACGGCGACATTGCCATCGCCGCCGGCCGCGAAAAGATAACGGCGGATCATGACCGCGTCCTGCTTGGAGACGATTGGGCCGTCCTGTTTGTCGAGGATCATCGCCTTGATTTGCCCGCCGACAAATTCCGCCATGTCCGGCGGGGTCTGGTCCGCAGTTTCCATCAGCTTGACCATCAGCGCAATCTCAAGCGCGTTGGCGTGGCCGTTGCGGGTGACGCGGGCTTTAAGCGACCGAAATTCTTCCGGCGTCAGATAGCCGTGAGGCTCTTCTTCGCGAAGGTAAAAATCCGCCGCAGCTTCGGCGAAGAACTGGAACCATTCGGCGTCGCCGTCCTGGGCGCGGTCGCCAAGATCGAACAGCGCGTCAAGCTCGGCCGGCTCTACGACGCCATTGGCGAACACCTTGCGGCGCAGGAATAAAACTTCGTCTGCAGAGACAAAACCGTCTGCGCCGATAGCGGCGATGCGGGTTTGAAGCGGCTGGTCCGTCATGGCGGGCTCCCCCAGGGATGATTCAGATGTCTGGAAAGCTCGCCGATCGAAGTTAAAATCAGGGAAAAACGGCCGTGAAGATTGGCGGTTTAAGGCGGCGTTAACCGGAATTTTAGTGGGGCAGAACGCCTTTGCCGAAGGCGACGGCGAGGCCGACGAAAATCGCCAGCCAGGCGGTCTGGAGCCCTAGCGCCGCGACCGGCTTCGGCCCCACTTCAAAGAGGTCTTTGAGCGAGGTTTTAACCCCTAGCGCCGCGACGGCGACCACCAGGGCGAAGCGTGAGGCGCCGGCAAGGGCCGCACGCGCGTCTTGAGGAACAAGGCCAAAGCTGTTCGCCGCCATCAGCGCCGCAAAACCAAAAAGAAATATCGGGAAGGCGCGTCCGGTCGCTTCCGCGCCCGCATGGCGCGAAAAGATCATCGCGATGATGAACACCGCCGGCGCGAGCAGCGTGACGCGCATGAGTTTCACGACAGCGGCGACCGCGCCCGCATCATCGGAAACGATATAGCCGGCGCCGATCACCTGGGCGACGTCGTGGATGGTGGCGCCGAGAAAGACGCCCGACTGCATCTCAGTGAAAGCGAAGAGATGGGTGAGGGAGGGATATGTCACCATGGCGACGGTGGAGAGCGTCGTGACGCCGACCACGGTCAGAATAAGATTGCGCTCGCTGTCTTTGGTTTGCGGCAGGACTGACGCAATCGCCATGGCCGCTGACGCGCCGCAGATCGCGACGGCCCCAGCGGAAAGCGTTGAATGGGGCGCAGAAAGCCCAGCGCCGCGGCCGATTGCAAAGCCTACGGCGATGGTTGTCGTGACGGCGGCGATCACGAGAAGCGCCGTCGCCCAGCCAAGTTCTGCAATCTCTGAAAAGGTCACCGATGCGCCCAGCAGAATAACGCCGAGCTGGAGAATGCGTTTGGATGCGAACTGGACGCCCG
>JAUIEG010000250.1 GCA_030428745.1 Alphaproteobacteria bacterium | reverse complement strand
TTCAGGATGCTGAAGGATCCTTTGCCGCGGCATGCGACCTTCCCACCACCCAAGCCGTGAGCGCATCACTGCGTGGCGGCGACAATTTTCTGGTGGAGCTTCTGACTGTGTCCACGTCGCCTTTCTGTGCGCCGGAGCTCATGACGTGCGAGGAAAAAGAGGAAGTCGACTGGTCCGGACGGATATTGGCGCCGCAGCCGGGCGCGGTCGGAGAAGCTGTTCGACGCCTGCGCGACCAAGTCGTGCCCGACTATCGGGCAGGTAATTGCATCCCACTCGACAAAGCAGCGTAAAGTTAGCCAGCGCCTGTTCCCCGTCAGCGAGTGAGGGACATTTGAGGCTTTTTGCTTGAGGAGGATTTCTGGTTCATCGTAGCCCATCAAGGGAGCGAAGATGAAACAGCAATCCGGGCCGCAAGAGACGGCCGAACAGCATGTAAAGAACATCCGCCGCGCGACGCGGAAGAAGTACTCGACAGAGGACAAGATCAGGATCGTCCTGTCGGGTCTTCGCGGAGAGTATTCGATCGCCGAACTCTGCCGCCGCGAGAACATCGCGCAGAGCCTCTATTACACGTGGTCGAAGGAGTTCCTCGAAGCCGGCAAGCGCCGTCTGTCTGGCGATACGGAGCGCCAGGCCTCGACAGGCGAAGTGAAGGACCTGCGCTCGGAGATGAGCGACCTGAAAGAGGCGCTCGCTGAAACCCTGCTCGAAAACCGCCTGCTTAAAAAAAGCATGAACGGGGTTGGGGACGACGAGGCATGAAATACCTCGCAACTGAAAAGCTTGAGATCATCCGGCTGGTTGAAGAATCGCGTCTGCCGGTGCGACGCACGCTGGAAAAGCTAGGGCTGTCCAAGAGCGCGTTCTACCGCTGGTATGATCTCTACGCCCGCTTTGGCGAGCAAGGCCTTGAGGACCGGCGGTCGGGTCCTGGCCGCGTGTGGAACCGCATCCCGGACGACATTCGCAAAGACGTTCTCGACATGGCGCTGGATCAGCCGGAGCTGTCGCCCCGGGAGCTGGCGGTGACGTTCACGGACGAGCGCGCCTACTTCATCTCGGAAGCCAGCGTTTACCGGCTTTTGAAGGCCCATGATCTCATCACCAGCCCGGCCTTCACGGTGATCAAGGCGGGCGATGAGTTCAAGGACAAGACCACGGCGCCGAACCAGCTCTGGCAGACCGACTTCACCTATTTGAAGGTCATCGGCTGGGGCTGGTTCTACCTGTCGACGATCCTTGATGATTACTCGCGCTACATCATCGCCTGGAAGCTCTGCACGACGATGAAAGCGGACGACGTGAAAGACACGCTGCAGCTGGCGCTCGACGCCTCAGGACTTGAGGGCGTCAACATTGAAAACCGGTTGCGTCTGCTCTCTGACAACGGCCCGTCCTACATCGCCGGCGACCTTGCTGAATGGCTGGGGGAGAGAAAGATCGGCCATGTGCGTGGTGCGCCGAACCATCCACAGACGCAAGGGAAGATCGAGCGATGGCATCAGACATTGAAAAACCGCATCCTCCTGGAGAACCACTTTCAGCAGGAAAGCCTCGAAGCGGCGATCGATGGCTTTGTCGGCCACTACAATCACCGGCGCTATCACGAGAGCCTGAAGAACCTTACGCCCGCGGATGTCTACTTCGGACGCGGTCAGACGATTTTACTGGAGCGAGAAAAAATCAAAAGGAGGACATTCGAAAAACGGCGCTTGCAGCACGCCAGATCCGCTGCTTAAACTGAAACCAAGGATGAGCCAGAGTCTTCAATAGCGAACCTGCTCAAGCGTCCATACTTATTTGATGACGGACAGACGATTGCCCGGTTCGCAGGCGTTGTCTCCAAGGGCAGGGTCTTTGTTTCCGCTGCTTTGAGATGAAACGTGCTGAAGTTGCGCGCCAAGGGGAGAATGCTCAGGTTCTTGCTGAACAAGCCGCCGAATATCCGTCCTTTCCGGTCAGTGGTTTGTTGTTCGCTTTCGGCGACCAGGGCGTCAATCGCGGCAAGAGTTGCAGGGTCGCCCGCAGCGGCGCGGCGCGCATTGGCGAGCATCATAGCTGACTTGCGCCTGATCTCCTCCTGCATTTCCGGCGGCAGGTCTTCAGTGTTGATGGCGCGCCGTTTCAGGGCGGCGCGCGCCATGATGATGGCGGCTCTTTCCTGTCCGGCAAGTTGCTGCGGGTCTTCAGCGAGCGCGCGTTCTCGAACGAGCAATTCCAGCCCCGACCGGTATTCCTCTGAGGTCTCGTAAAACGCTTCCGCGGCGGTTTCAGCGTAGGATTGCGACGCGCGCGCCTTGGTTTCCGCCGGGGCTGGCGCTTTGTCGCTGGCGCAGCCGGAAATCAGCGCCGCCATGGCGAGCGCCAGGCCTGAAGCATATCTGGCGGCGTTTTTACGGCTTTTCTCGATCTTCAGCATCGGCTCCCCGCTGTGTTCGGCATTGATAACCGTAAATGTTAGCTACGAAAATCAGGAATATCGAGTAGACTGATTTTTCGTCCTGCTGACGAGAGCAATGATGACGCAAGAGAGCGATGACGCAAGATACCAAGACAGATAAAAACCCGCTGGCGGGTGCGACCGTGCTGGTTGTTGAAGATGACGCCGAGGATGCGCGTTTCGCCATGAAGCTCGTCGAATCCTTGGGCGGGCGCGTTTTCCATGCGGACACCGTCAGCGCGGCGCGCGTCCATTGCGCTGAAAACGATCTCGCCATCATCGTGCTTGACCGGATGCTGGCCGATAGCGAGGACGGTCTTTCGCTGCTTGACTGGTACCGGGAGCTTGAGGCCGCTGCGCCTTGCGTGCTCGTCACCAGCCGCCTTGCGACAATCGACGACCATGTGCGCGGGCTCGATCTTGGCGCCGATGACTATATCGACAAGCCGTTTGACCTTCGCGAGCTGTCCGCGCGGTTGAAAGCGCTTATGCGCCGCGCGGAAACCCAGCGCGCGCCGGCAAGCGTGTTGATCTGGCGTGATCTGGAGATCAGGAAACTGAATGAACGCGCGCTCTGGCGCGGCGAAGCGATCAAGTTGCGGCCCCAGTCTTTCAAGCTGTTGTGTGCGCTGGCCGCCTGCCGGGGGGAGGCGGTCAGCCGCGCAGCGCTCTGGCGCGAGGTCTGGCCTGATTATAAAGGTCTGCCGCCGCAGGACGCCGTCATCAACACGTCGGTCAACCGTTTGCGCAAGAGCCTTGCTGAACTTGACGCCCCGCCGCAGATCGTCAGCGAAGATCTGGGCTATCGCCTGGTCGTGTGAAGGCGCTCAATGGATAAGGCTGTTACATTGCCGGAACCGTCATCACCGGAGCTGGAAGCGCCGCGCCGCTCTCTGTTTCGCGAAGCGCTGGCGCTTAATCTGGCGCTGGCGGTTCTCCTTGCGGCGGCGGTGGTTGGCGCGGCGTTTCTTACGGTGGAGAAGGCTGTGGAGGTTTCCGCCAAGGCCGACGTTGAGGCGGAGATCCGCATTCTCGAACAATATCGCGAAGACCATGAAGTGCTGGGATATGCCGAAGCCATCGATTATCGCATCCTGCCCGAAGAGGAGGGGGCGCCGGCGATCTATGTTTACCTTCTGGCGCGCACCGATCATTCGCCGGTTGTCGGCAGTTTGAAACAGTGGCCCGAGGGTGTTTCCATCAAAAGCGAATGGGCGCGGTTTGACGGGCGCGAGGCGGGCGCCGCGCCTGGCGCCATTCTGGCGAAAGTAATTATGGTCGATGAGCGTTTTCCGTTGATCGTTGGCCGGCGGCTTGTCACTTATGAGGCGCTATATCGCAGTTTTCTTCCCGCCTTTATTGTTATCTCGCTTCTGATGGCGGGGCTGGCCGTATTTTTGACGACGCGTCTGGCTCGGCGGTTTCGCGCCCGCGTGAACGCCATGAATGATGTCTTTCATGCAATCCGTACGGGCGACGTAAAGGCGCGCATACCGGCCGCCATGCTGGAGCCGCGAGATGAGCTCGCTCTGCTTGGCGAGGAGACCAATAACGCGCTGGAGGAAATCACCCGGCTCATGAAAGGGCTGGACGCCGTCAGCCAGACCGCGGCCCACGAACTTAACAAGGAGGTGGGCAGGCTGCGCCAGCTCGCTGTGGAGGCGGGCGAACAGGACATCGCCAAAGGCGCTGACGCGCTGTTGGGGCTTTTGCGCGAAATCCTTGAACTTGTAAAAGTGGAAACGACGCCTGATGCGGAGATGAGACCCATGTCGCTTTCCGCCGCCGCGCAAAGCGCGATTGATCTTTTCGAGGACGCTTTTGAAGAAAAGGCCGTCACGCTCGAGAACGAGATGGCCGCGCATGCGCCGATGGTGCTGGGCCGCGCGGCGCTGGTGACGAATGCGGCTGCAAATCTTCTCGACAATGCGTTGAAGCACACGCCGTCCGGCGGCCGCGTCGTCATCGGCGTCCGGACCGAGGGAAACACGCATGTTTTGACGGTGTCGGACACTGGCCCCGGCGCGGATAGTGATGATCTGAGCGTGCTTGCCCGGCGCGGCGCGGATGAAGGCGTCGCCAGTTACGGTTTCGGGCTTCGCTTTGTACAGGCCGTCGCCATTCGTCATGGCGCGCGCGTGCGCATCAAGAACAAGGAGCCGGGATTTTCAATTTCGATTTCTTTTCCAGCGTCCCGGGCGAGGGAATAGGGGCGGGAAAGCATCGAAAATGACTATGCCGGCCTTCAGCGTCATTTGTGGCGCGTCACATAAAGAGAGGACAGGACCCATGTCAGGCACGAAACTGAAAATGCGCGCGCCGGCCAACGTCAAGGCGATGGCGGTTGGGGCGGCGCTTGGCGCGCTCATTGCCGGCGTCGCCGCAAGCGACGCCAAGGCCGGCAGCTGCGGGGACGGCTGCATGACCCTATGCAACAAGACAGGAAGCACTGT
>JAUIEG010000249.1 GCA_030428745.1 Alphaproteobacteria bacterium | reverse complement strand
GCCGGCGTATGGGCGCAACCCGACGGCGAGGCCTATTACGCCTGGGCGCTTAAAGCCGGCACCACCACAACCATGTCGCCCGATGAAGTGCATGAAATGGGCCTTGAAGAACTGGCGGCGTTGCATGGGCGCATGGACCCGATCCTGCGCTCAATCGGGTACACCGAAGGCACGGTTGGCGCCCGCATGACGGCGCTGTCCGCCGATCCGCGCTACAAATTCTCCGAGGGCGACGAAGGTCGCGCAGAGATCATGGCGTTCATCGATCAAACGCTCGACGATATTCGCGCACGCATGCCGCAAGCCTTCGAAACGCTCGTGCCCGGTTTTCTCGAAGTGACGCGCATTGCCCCGGAGGTCGAGGCGGGCGCGCCCGGCGCCTATGGCGGCCCCGGCTCCATCGACGGCAAGCAGCCGGGTCATTTCTGGATAAACTTGCGCACGCCGGATCTTCATAATCGCTACACGCTGGCGGACCTCACCTATCACGAAGCGATTCCCGGCCATGTCTGGCAGGGCGAATACACCTTCAAGCAACCGCTTATCCGGTCGCTGCTGGCGTTCAACGCCTATTCCGAAGGCTGGGCGCTGTACGCTGAGCAAATCGCCGACGAACTTGGCGTCTATGACGACTTCCCGGTTGGGCGGCTCGGCTATCTTCAGTCTCTCGCCTTCCGCGCCTGCCGCCTTGTTGTCGACACGGGGCTTCACGCTAAACGCTGGACGCGCGAACAGGCGATTGACTGGTTCGTCACCAATAACGGATCGAACCCGGACGAGGTGCAAAGCGAGGTCGACCGTTATTGCGCATGGCCAGGGCAGGCTTGCGGTTACAAGGTCGGTCATTCAGCGATCTTGCGCCTTCGCGAAAAAGCAAAGCAGGAGCTGGGCGAACGCTACGACTTCCGGCGCTTCAATGACGCCGTCGTTCTCGGCGGCAGCGTCCCCATGACGGTGCTTGGCCGTGTCATTGACGACTACATTGCACGGGAAAAATCAGCTTAAAGGATGGGTTTATCCATCTCGACATTCGCCACCACATAACCGCGCTTCAAGTCGGCGATGTGTTTGGCCATCCATTCTTCCGCGAGATCTTCGTCACGCGCGGAAAATGCGTCGAGAATGTTCTTTTGGGCGTTGAGAATACGCGTGCGCGCGTTTGGCGCCTTTCCGATCACCTGCCGCAGGCTTTCGCCGATCATCAGGTTCAGTGACTGCAACATAGCGAGCATGACGCGATTATTAAGCCCCTTGGCGAGGGACTGAAAAAACTCAACGGCGCATTCGACCGTCCTGTCGTGATCGTCATCGGCAACATCTTGCAGAGATCGCCAGACCACATTCAGCGCCGACAGGCTGTCTTCATCCAGTCTCTTCGCGGCCAAACGGGCGGCTTGCGGATAATAGATCGCGAGCGTTTCCCAGACTTCATTGAACGTCACGCCGCCGAGCGCGAGACTGCGGCTCGCCGCCACGGCCACATCGGACGCATTGGGCCGCCTGACGATGAATTTCTTGTGGGAGCCGCGCGCGATCAGCCCGGACTGCTCCAGCAACCGCAAGCCTTCGCGCACCGTCGACCGGGTCACCTGAAACTGTTCGCAAAGGTCGGCTTCAATCGGCAAGGCCTCGCCGTCGGACAGGCCGCCGCCGATAATATTCTCTTCGATCGCCCGATAGACTTTGAGATAGGCGGGCTCGCGATGCAGCGCTGCGAATTTTGTTTTCTGTTCCGACATGACATCAGGCCGTTTTTGAGAAGAGCTCGCGTCCGATCAGCATGCGGCGCACTTCCGAAGTGCCGGCGCCGATTTCATAAAGCTTCGCGTCGCGCAACAACCGTCCCGTCGGGTATTCGTTGATGTAACCATTGCCGCCGAGCAACTGGATTGCGTCAAGCGCAATTTGCGTCGCTTTTTCCGCCGCAAAAAGAATGCAGCCGGCGGCGTCCTGACGCGTTGTTTCTCCACGATCGCATGCCTTCGCCACCTGATAAACATAGGATTTCGCGGCGTTGGTCGTCACATACATATCTGCGAGCTTGCCCTGCACCAGCTGGAATTCGCCAATGGACTTGCCGAATTGTTTTCGGTCATGGACATAAGGAATGACTACATCGAGGCAGGCCTGCATGATGCCAAGCGAGCCGCCGGCTAGCACGGTGCGTTCATAGTCGAGACCCGACATCAACACGCGCACACCCTCATTCACACCGCCTAAGACGTTCTCCTCCGGCACTTCACAGTCTTCGAAGACAAGTTCGCATGTGTCGGAGCCGCGCATACCCATCTTGTCGAGCTTTTGCGCCGTCGAAAATCCTTTGAAATCTTTCTCGATCAGGAAAGCCGTAATGCCCCGCGAACCAGCCTCCGGTTCGGTTTTGGCGTAGACCACCAGCGTGTCGGCGCCGGGGCCATTGGTGATCCACATCTTGTTGCCGTTAAGGACGTAACGGTCGCCCTTCTTCACGGCGCGCGTGCGCATGCCGACCACGTCGGAGCCTGCGCCAGGTTCAGACATAGCGAGCGCCCCGAGATGCTCACCGGAAATCAGCTTCGGCAGATATTTCGCCTTCTGATCCTTCGTGCCGTTGAGATTGATCTGGTTGACGCAGAGATTGGAATGCGCGCCATAGGAAAGACCGACGGCGCCTGATGCGCGGGAGATTTCCTCCATGGCCACCACATGGGCCACATAGCCAAGACCGGTTCCGCCGAACTCTTCATCGGCGGTAATGCCGAGCAGCCCGAGCTCGCCGAGCTCCGGCCAGAGCTCGCGGGGAAAGAGATTTTTCTCGTCGATCTCCGCCGCCCGGGGCGCGAGGCGGTCCGCCGCCCAGCGCGCCACCATGTCACGCATTTCCTCGATCATCGGATCGAGATCGAATTTCATGAAAGCCTGGCTGTTGGAAAGCATGGAGAGCGCTCCTCGCGATTAGGGGCATTGGGGTGTCGCCGCCAAAAAGGGCGCGAAACCGCAGAAAATTGGCCGAATTTTTAATAATCCTATTGTCGGACAATAGTACTATAGGTTAATGTACAGCTTAAAGGCAAGATGGAAAAAGCGGATGCCTGTCATTCAATCCAAGATCGACCCACGCTCTGAAGGCTTTGCCGCCAACGCGGCAGCCATGCGCAAGCTCGTCGACGATCTTCGCGCCAATATGGACAAGGTCGCCGAGGGCGGCGGCGAGCGTTACGCCGAGCGCCATAAAAAGCGCGGCAAGCTTCTCGCCCGCGAACGGGTGGCGCGGCTTCTTGATCCCGGTTCTGCTTTTCTGGAGATCGGTCAGTTCGCCGCCTGGGAAATGTACTCTGGCGATGTGATGAGCGCTGGCGTCGTCGCCGGCATCGGGCGCATTAACGGCGTCGAGTGCATGATCGTCGCCAATGACCCGACCGTCAAAGGCGGGACCTATCACCCCATGACGGTCAAGAAACATTTGCGCGCGCAGGAAATTGCGCTCGAGAACCGGCTGCCTTGCATCTATCTCGTTGAAAGCGGCGGGGCGTTCCTGCCCATGCAGGACGAGGTTTTTCCGGACAAGGATGATTTCGGCCGCATCTTTTTCAATCAGGCGCAGATGTCGTCAAAAGGCATTCCGCAAATTGCGATTGTTCATGGCTCGTGCACTGCAGGCGGCGCCTATGTCCCGGCCATGTCCGATGAAGCGGTGATCGTGAAAAAACAGGGCACGATTTTCCTGGGCGGCCCGCCGCTCGTTAAGGCCGCCACGGGCGAAGTCGTTTCCGCCGAAGATCTCGGCGGCGGCGACACCCATACGCGCATATCGGGCGTCGCCGACCATCTCGCCGAAGATGACGATCATGCGCTGGGCATCGCCCGCCAGATTGTCGGCCGCCTCAACTGGGTCAAGCTCGGAGACGTCGTCATGGCCGACCCTTGCGCACCGCTTTATGATGCAGAAGAACTCTATGGCGTAGTCGAGGCGGATGCGCGAAAGCCCTATGACGCGCGGGAGATTATCGCCCGTATTGTCGACGGCTCGGATTTTGACGAGTTCAAACCGCTTTATGGTTCAACGCTGGTCACCGGCTTTGCACGGCTTCACGGCTTTCCCGTTGGCATTCTCGCCAATAACGGCATTCTCTTTTCCGAAAGCGCCAAGAAAGGCGCGCACTTCATTGAACTTTGCTGTCAGCGGAAAATTCCGCTCATCTTTTTGCAAAACATCACCGGCTTCATGGTGGGCCGCGCCGCCGAAGAAGGCGGCATCGCCAAAGACGGCGCCAAACTCGTCACCGCCGTCGCGACGGCAAACGTGCCGAAGTTCACGGTGGTCGTTGGCGGATCCTACGGCGCTGGCAATTACGGCATGTGCGGGCGCGCCTATGGGCCGCGCTTCATGTTCATGTGGCCGAACGCGCGCATCTCCGTCATGGGCGGGGAACAGGCGGCGAGCGTCCTCGCCACCGTCAAACGTGACGGCCTGCGCGACGGCGAGACGTGGTCCGCCGAAGAGGAAGAAGCTTTTAAAAACAAAATCCGCGCCGGTTATGACGAACAGGGCTCGCCCTATTATTCTTCCGCACGCCTCTGGGATGACGGCATCATCGATCCGGCGCAGACGCGCGATGTCCTGGGCCTGTCTCTTTCGGCATCCATGAATGCGCCTGTCGAGGAAACGCGCTTTGGCGTGTTCAGGATGTAAGATGACGCTTGGCCTTCTCATTCGCGACGTTGTCGAAGACGATCATGATAGTCTTCATGGCCTCCTTGCGAGCGCATTTGCGCGTGAGGATGAGGCGGATCTCATGCGCAAATTATGGTCCGAACATGCGGTCACGATTGAGCTTGCCGCGGAAACGGGCGGCGTCATTGTCGGCTATTGCGCCTTTACGCCTGTGAGCTGCAAGCCTGACCTTGATGGTTTGCTGCTGGGTCTT
>JAUIEG010000248.1 GCA_030428745.1 Alphaproteobacteria bacterium | reverse complement strand
GCCGGCGGCGGCGCCTGGGACAACGCCAAGAAATATATCGAGGACGGCCATCATGGCGGTAAGGGCTCTGAAGCCCATAAAGCTGCGGTGACCGGCGATACTGTTGGCGACCCGTACAAGGATACGGCGGGCCCGGCGGTGAACCCGATGATCAAGATCACCAACATCGTGGCGCTTCTGCTTCTCGCAGCGCTTGCTGGTTAAGCGTCACAACATGGACGAAAAGAAAAGGGCCCCGAACGGGGCCCTTTTTTTATTGGATAATTTACGTCGAGGTTAGTCGACAAAAAATACGCTTTTCGGAATCTCGCGGCGCTTGATCGACGTGTTCCTCAGGATCACATCCGCCAGCGTCGTTTTCTTGACCATGTTCTGTTCAATGCGGGTGAGGTCGCGCTCCCACCAGAAACGGTCATGATCGCGCAGCGCGGTGAATTGCAGAACGACAATGGCGCGGAAGGTTTCGCCAAGCTGCGAGCCCTGGCGCGCAAGCGCGTCTTCGGAAATGCCGCCGACCCAGAGATCGACCTCGTCGACATGGCCATAGGCTAGGCGCAGTTTTTCCTGCAAGGCGGGGTCAGAGGTGAGATCGTCGAAATCCTTATGCGGCTTCAATCCGATGGATTTGCGCACATCGTTGAGACAGGGAAGGCCGCGGTCGCGCCCGCGCTGAATGTTGAGCGAGGCGAGGTCGAACCCGCCGGCGCCCGGCGGGCCGAACAGGAAGTTCCTGAGATCGTCAACGATCATGTTGTCATAGGTCTGGCTTTCCTGAGACGCGAGACCGCGCAGAATCGGGTCGATGTCGTTGCGCTTCTTGAGCAGTAGGGGTGCGTTGAAAAAGGCGTCGCGCAAGGGCAGGTGACCCGCCGCAATTTCCTTACCGCGGCGATCAACGCGCATGAGCTGCGGATTGATCAGCGTGTGACCCATGCGCCAGGCGGCGCCCGAAAATTCGGTGAACAGGCCGGGATCGCCGGGCGTATAGCCGCGATAGCGCGGCAAGGCGCGCTTACCGATCAGCGCGGGAAGGAATTCGTCATAGGTGATGATCTGGATTTCCGCGATCACCATGCGCCGCGCCGCCTGATAGATGTCATCCCCGGAAAACCAAGGGCGCGTGCGGCGAATATGATCGGCCCAGCGATTATGTTCGCGCACGAACAGCGTGTGCATGGAGGTGAGGCCGATCTGCTCGTTCGAGCGCACATCGCCGGCGACAAACAAATCGGCAGGATCAATCGGCCCTTCATTGGCGTTGGGCAGAAGATCAGTGTTGTAGGGCAGGAGGTCGCCTGCGCTGGTCTTAAGGCGACCCGTGCCGTCATTGGTCCGCAAACCAGCGGCGCGCTCGTCGCTTGAGCCATAGACCATGGAGCCGTCGAGCCAGGAGGTGATCTCGTTCATCTGCTCGCGCGGATTGGAAAGATCCGTGCCTGTTTCTTCATCGAAGATGGCGCGATCAAAACGGATCCACTTGTCGCCCTGCGAAAACGGGTCGAAATCAGGATCGCCCAGCGGCACCGCAATATCGTGGGAGCGGTCGTCGCTTTTGACGCCGTCGCCCAAGGCGAAATCATGGTCGATGAACTGGCCCCACTGCCAGATAAAATCACTGGTGCCGAACGGGTTCGGAAAAGACTGGCCAGCCTGGTCGACGACGATATTGGAAATTGCCCGGGGGCTTTTGCGCAGCGGGCCCGCCATGCCGGAAATCCCGTCAGCGTAATCGTTCGGCATGATCCGGATCAGTTGGGAAAAGGCCGCCCCGGCGGACGGGTCGGCGCGATTGTTGCCGGAGCCGTCAAAACTCCTGACTTCGCGGCCTTGATGGAAGGCGGGCGCCGCCGGCCCCAGCCGGTCGCGCAGGCGCGCCTTCACCTGCGCCTTGATGTCCCGTTCAATGTTTTGCGCCGGTTGCTGGCGCTCGGCGCGGTAATCGCCGCCTTTACGGGCGTCGGCGCCCACACTGATGGCCAGCGCCGCCGCGCTCACGCCCAATAAAATCCCTAACCGCATAGTTCGCCCCTTACGCAAATGCTGTGATTAGCGCGACTATCCCCCTTTTAAGGGGCTTTTTTCAAGGAAAAGCGGGTCAATGAGCGTGAAGTTTCGGTGAACAACGCGCCTTAAAGGCGAGGCGCGCCAATGGCCCACACGCAAGGGACGCAGGGTAGGCGGCCATAAAAAAACCGGCCGCGACAAGGCGCGGCCGGTCTGGTCCTCGTGGCTGGTCATCGTGGTATGGCGCGCTTAGTCCGCGAGGCACTCAGCAAGCGCCGCGTCATAGGCGGCTTTTTGCTGCTGGTAGAACGCCTGATCCTGTTCATAGCGTTCATCGGCCTTTTGCTGCTTGTCGGCTTTGACCGCCTGGCCGCCCGCCGCGCCTGCAGCTGCGCCCGCGGCCGCGCCATAGCCGGCCTTGTCGCCGATAACCTCACCGGCGACCGCGCCGACAGCGGCGCCGACGGCCGTGCCTTTCAGCACCTGTTTGTTGCCCGCGTCGTCACGCACAGGAACCGGTGTTATCGCAGGATCGAACCCGGTTTCGGCGGTCGCGAAGCTACGGCAGTTGCGGGGTTCGCTTGGCGTCACGGCGCTGTCGCTTTCAAGCGCGGCGACTTCAGCGGTTTCCTCGTCAAATGCGCCGGTCACAGCGGCGCCAACCGCAGTGACCGCCAGTGCGGCGCCAATCCCCGTTGCGATGATTAAACTCTTACGCATGACGTACTCCTTTGTTCTGACGCCGGCCGTGTGGCTCCCGGCGATGGAGCGCAAACGCGCCATTTGGCCGGAGGGTTCCGGAAAGCCAGCGAAGAGAGCGAGGAAGGATTGGCGTTTACCGCGATTTGCCAATAAACAAGCGGCGCTGACGGGAAAGATGAAATATCGGTCATGACGCCTCATACGGGAAATTCTTACGAAGCCATTATCTTTGATTGTGACGGCGTGCTGGTCGATTCAGAAGTGTTGGCGATCAGGGGGGAGCGGACAGCGCTTGAAGCGTTCGGACTTTCTTATTCGCCGGAAGATTATGTGCGCAAATTTGTCGGTCTTCATGACAATGCGTTCTTCACCGCGCTGCGCGATGACTATCGCAATGCCCATGCCGGCGATGCGCCGCAGGATTTTGAGGAGCAAATTCTTGAAGGTCGCCGCCGCGAACGACATTTGCTGACGCCGATTTCGGGCGCTGACGACGCGCTTGAAAAAGCGCGCGCGCATGTGGGCGCCATTGCCGTCGCGTCGTCCTCGCGCGCGCATTTCTTGCAGTCGAAGCTTGAGCGGACGGGGCTGTATGATCTTGCGCACCCCCATGTTTATTCCGCCGACCTTGTCGCCCATGGCAAACCGGCGCCTGATATTTTCCTCTATGCAGCAGAGCGGCTCGGCGTCGATCCGGCCCAGTGCCTCGTGCTTGAGGACAGTGAAAATGGCGTCAAGGCGGGCGTGGCGGCTGGCATGACTGTCTGGGGCTTTCTCGGCGGGGGGCATATTTTCGATGGTCATGGCGAGCGCCTTGTTGACGCCGGCGCGGTGAAACTCGCGAAAAGCTTCACCGATTTTACAGATCAGCTTGACGCGCTTTACGCGAACGCAGAACACTCACCGTTATGAGCTTTGCATCCGACAACTGGGCGGGCGCCGCCCCTGAAATTCTTGACGCCATCGCGCGCGCCAATGACGGCGCCGTTCCTGGCTATGGCGGCGACGATCTCACCAAAAAGGTCGAAGCGAAATTTGCCGATCTCTTCGAGCGTGACTGCGCCGTTTATCTCGTGGCGACGGGCGGCGCCGCGAATGGGCTCGCGCTCTCGGTCATGACGCCGCCTTACGGCATGGTCCTGTGTCATGAGGAAAGTCATGTGCAGATGGACGAATGCGCCGGGCCGGAATTTTTCACTGGCGGCGCGAAATTGCTCCCCATCGCAGGTGAGAACGGCAAGCTGACCGCCGGCGCGATTCGGAAAACGCTGAAGGGTTTTCCGCACCGTCCGCCCCATGGCGCCCCGGCGAGCGCCCTGTCGCTGACGCAAGGGACTGAGTGCGGGACACGCTATTCCGTAGACGAATTATCAGCGGTCTGCGATGCTGCGCGCGAAGCGGGTCTTTCTGTCCATATGGACGGCGCGCGCTTTTCCAATGCGGTCGCCGCGGCTGGCGTCAGCCCGGCGGAGCTGACCTGGAAAGCGGGAGTCGATGTGCTTTGCTTTGGCGGCACCAAGAACGGCTGTATCGCGGCGGAGGCTGTGGTGTTTTTCGACCGCCACAGGGCGATGGATTTTGAGTTTATGAGGAAGCGCGCCGGGCATCTCTGGTCGAAAATGCGCTTCATCGCGGCGCAATTCGACGCATATCTCGAGGACGGCCTATGGCTGAAGCTGGCGTCCCATGCGAACGCCATGGCCCAGCGCCTGTCATCGGGTCTCGCCGCCATTCCCGGCGTTTCGCTGATGTATCCCGTCGATATAAATGAGGTGTTTGTCGTGTTCCCCGACGGCGTGGCGGAAAAACTCCGCGACGGCGGCGATATTTTCTATCCCTGGATCACGCCCGGCGATCCGGCGGATGGCCGCGGCCACCGGCTGATCTGTTCGTTTCGGACGAGCGAAGACGAAGTGGATGGGTTTGTGGACCGCGTGAGAAACGCCTGCGTTTAGGCGCTCTTTAGCCACCACCGCCGTGTTGTCCAGCCGAGCAACAACACAAATAATATAGCCGCGACCAGCATCATCCAGCCAAGCCATGGCTGGTCGGTCATTAACGCGCCGATGGAAACAAAGGCGTAGATCGGCGGCGCCATGCCGATGGCCGATGTCCATAAAAACGTGCGGAACGGAACGGGCGCCACGCCCGAGCCGTAATTGACGACCGTATAGGGGATGAGCGGTATCATCCGTATCAGGAGTAAA
>JAUIEG010000247.1 GCA_030428745.1 Alphaproteobacteria bacterium | reverse complement strand
GACTTTTTGAATAGACCGTACGGGCGGCGTTCATAACGCTCGCAGAGTTGATGATGCTCTGCACTTCGAATGTGCCGCCGATATTGATGATGCGGCCGAATTTGCGGGCCCGCATTTCCGGCAGCAAAGCTTCCGCCAGCTGGCGCGGCGCGATCACGCGCAGCGCATAAGCGTGCTGCCAGCGGTCCTCTGCACCGCCGACGCCCAGCACTTCCGAGGTGCCGGCGTTATTGACCACTATGTCCACATGCCCGAACCGATCGAGCGCTTCCGCCGCAATCTCCTTGCCCGCATTGGGGGCCGTCAGATCATGAACCATAATTTCCGGTTCGAATTCGGAAAACTCCGCCAGTCGTGCGGCCGCCTCGCGCAGAACATTCTCCCGCCTGCCGAGAATTACAACACGCACGCCTTCCTGAACAAGCGCTTCTGCAATGCCAAAACCGATTCCGGTGCCACCGCCCGTGACCAGGGCGATCTTGCCCTTTAATTGTAAATCCACAGCTTTATCCTTTTACTCTGTGTACGAGATATCTTTTGTCCTGAAACCTTATGCCAGTCAGCCGCTCTGCGCCACATCCGCAAAGCCCCTGCGCGTAAAGCGGGCGATGCTCTCGGGCGGCTTGGCGGCTGGTGTATTTAGCCACAGCCTCAACAATAAACGCCATTTGGAAGAATCTTCGTAATCTTCATAGGCCGTCCGCGCGTGCAGCACGGAATAATTATTCACGATCTGAATATCGCCTGGCTGCAAATCCATGTCCAAACGGAAATCAGGCGTCATGATGAGCTCATCCATAAGCGCAAGCGCTTCACGTTCCTGGAGAGACGGCTCCTGATTTCTCTTCTTAAAAGCCGCATCAAGACCTCTGCGACCGTAAAAGCAGCTCAACCGTCCATCCTGAGATGCGAATATGGGCACGGTGTAGGCCGTTGTGTTTCTGGGGTCGGCTCCCTCGCCGCGATAATCGAGATAAAAACCGCGATACATAATCGGCAGTAAGTCCGGACGCCGCTTCAGAAACTCATTGTAAACAGCCGCCATATTGACAATCGAACTCGCGCCGCCCGATTTAGCCTTACGGACACAAAGCAGCCCGACCATGTCTGCGAGATCATTGTGCGGCTCTTGATGACGGCGATCCTGATATCCGCGAATATTTGTACTCGAAGGATCCAAATCGTGAAACGTGACATGGGTGAGCAAATCGCCGTTTGCATTCTGTCCCAGACCGGTTCCGAGATACGCGCCAATCCCCCAATAAAGCAACTCAAGGTCTTTAAGGTCGTAGTCGTCAACGCGGAGCCCGCGGATCAGCGCAAATCCTTTTCCGGAGGTAACATCATGACGCACGGCTGACAGCTTGTCCTGAAAATTGGGAAGCGGAAATTCTTCGGCGCCAAATTCGCCAAGACTTAATCCGCGGCTCTTTACCCTCTCAAGAGCCTGGTCCAGCTCCTTCAAGTCTTTATCATCCAGCTCAAACACCATATCATTGTCTTTGAACTCCGCTGCGGTCCACAGCGATGGACCTACCACCGGAGCGTCAAGTATCTTTTCCACCATGTCACACTTCTCATAGCAAATACGCCGATGCCGACGCTTGGGTATTATCCTTTCAAGCGCTTGCCACATGGGATAGACTGTCGAGAAATAGTCATTGGCGACAGGGCCATCGCAACAAGAGATAGTCAGCGCGCGCCGGCGACGAAGACCAACCAATCCTCAGGAAAAGATCAGGCTCCGCAGCTTTCAGACGCATCCATGCCTGGAGCGACGAACCTTGTGCGGCGTTCAAAAAAAGGTAACGTTCGTCCAAATGTTGAATATGCCGCGCCCCAGAATCGATTTGCTACAGCTGCACTATTTCGTGGCGGTCGTGGACGCCGGAAGCATCACCAAGGCATCTCGCATGTGCAACATTGCACAGCCGGCGCTCAGCAAACGCATCTCCACCCTGGAAGCGGATCTGGGCGTGCAGCTTCTCCATCGCGGCGCTTTCGGCGTACAGGCCACCGACGAAGGGATGGTGCTTTATCAGGCGTCCCAGCGCGTCCTGCGGGAAATGTCGGCCATTCACCAGGCAGTGCGGTCTTCAACAGAGAATCCCGCAGGCGACGTCCGCCTTGGCTGCCAGGACAGCCTCACGCGCCTGATTTCCAGGCCCTTGGCCAAAGAAACCATGCAGCTTTTTCCCAGTATTCGTCTTACCGCAAGCGCCGGGCAAAGCATGGAATTATACCGGTCCCTGAGCAAGGGCATGCTCGACCTTGCGCTCATTGTTTACGATGAAAGCATACATAATGTTGCGGTGCAGCTTTTGCTGGAAGAAGAGCTTTTCGTTGTCGCTGCGCCTTCCCAGTTCGACGGGCGAGGCGATGAAATTACACTCGATGAACTCGTCCGTATCCCGTTCGTGTTTCCAAGCAGCACCACATTCGCCAGCGGCCAGATGGTGGTGAACCTCCTTGGCGAATATGGCGATCAGATCGATATCGTGGCCATGGTGGACGGCGAGGCGCTCAAGGCGCTAATTGCCGATGGGTTTGGGTGCTGCGTCCTGCCCTGGTCATTCGTTCAGCCGGAAATCGAAAGCGGCGAGATTGAGTTCAGGCGGATCAAGAACGTCCCCCTGTTGCGCAGAATCGCACTTTGCAGCTCGAATGACCGGCCCCAAACGGCCGCTACGGGCGCAGTCTCAAGATTGATCAGAAATCTTATTGAAGCCGCCCTGAATGACGGATCATGGCAGCATGCCAAACTGGTAGAGACTTTGGATTCGGCGCCGTAAACGGGTCATGCCGCGTGGGCATGACCCCATCGCGACTTGCTAGTTTGCGGGCGCTGACGCCAATGCAAGGCAGGTTGCATCAAACAGTGAAAACAAGAAATACAATTGGGCGGGGAACAATGGACATACTCATAACCGATGAAAAATCGCCGCGCCGATGCGGGTTTTGTGATGCGTAATATCACAGTCGAAGAAACAGGGACTGCAGCGGACTCCAGCTCGCCGAACGCCGACACAGCCGAGACTCCCATTCACCGCGCGGTCATGGGGGCCTGCGCCGGCGCCGTCATGGAGTATTATGACTTCAGCATTTATGCGACGCTCGCGATCTATCTGTCGATGAACTTCTTCCCCCCGGAAAACCCTGCCGTCGCCGCATTACTGGCGGTGTCATCCATGGGGGTCGCCTTTGTTTTCCGTCCGCTGGGCGGAATCGTGTTCGGGGCGCTCGGCGACCGGCTGGGGCGCCGCAGGATATTCCTTGCAACACTTTTCCTGATGAGCTTCGCGACGATCGGAGTCGGTTTATTGCCAGGTTATGCCACTCTCGGACTCGCTGCGCCGATCATTCTAGTCATATTGCGCATAGGCCAAGGGCTGGCTGTCGGCGGGGAATACGCCGCCGCGTCGACCTATGTCGTCGAACATTCTCCGGCGCACAAGCGCGGGTTTTACAGCGGATGGCTTGCTTCTATGGCAAGCGCGGCGATGGTGATGGCGTTGCTTGCCGTCTCCCTGACCCAGGCGACCATGGATGCAGACAGCTTTGAGCGCTGGGGCTGGCGCATTCCATTCCTGTTCGCCACCATTCTGCTCGCCATTTCCCTTGTGCTGCGAAGCAAGCTTCGCGAATCGCCCGTTTTCAAAAACCTTGCAAAGAAAGGCAAAACGGCCCCGGCGCCCTTGCGCCAGGTATTTGCGGATTGGAATGCTATCAAATCCATACTGGTGGTGGCTGCAGGCGTCTGCTCGCCGCAGATTACGGCTGGCGTCACGGGCTCAATGTTGGCGCTTTATTTTCTGCAAACGAAGACGAGCCTCGATCCGGCCATGGCGAACCTGCTGCTCGCCGCCGGTTGCCTCACCGCTATTCCAATGACAATTCTCTCCGGTTCGCTGTCAGATCGCTTTGGGCGGCGACAGATCCTGATTGCAGGAATGGCCATAGGCGTATTGACATACATTCCCCTGTTTCATGCTCTGCTCACAAACGTTGACAGCAAGATTGCAACATTGCTCATCATCATTGCTCTGCAGGTTCCCACATCGTTGATTGTCGGCGCGGCGTTTTCGACAGTGCCCGAGATTTTTCCGGCTGCCCAGCGCATGACATCAGTCGCCTTTGCTTTTTCAATTGGCGGCATCGTCGGCGGACTCGCTCCCGCTGTCTCTCTAGCGCTTACCGACAAGGGCGGTGTCCTTCTCGGCGCGAGTTGGCCAGTCATCGTTTTGTTGATCGGCATGATCGTAAATCTATTGTGGGTTCCGAACCGGACAGGCGCAGCCATCGATTGACGCAGACCATGCTCAAACTCCAGATCCATAATCGCGCTGTTGAGCGCCGCCTGATTTGCCGTCTCGCCGCGCTGGCGCTTGGCTTTCTTGCGCATGGCGCAGCGGCCGAGTCTTCGGGCGCCTCGGTTGTAAAGACGGAAACGGGCCTAATCAAAGGAAGCGCCGCTTCGAAATCTGGCGTGAGTTTTTTTGGGTCCATTCCCTACGCCGCGCCGCCTGTCGGGCCGTTGCGCTGGCGCCCGCCGCAAGCCGCGTCCGACTGGGGCGATCGAACGCTCGACGCCGATCGCCTGCCCCCGGCCTGCCCGCAAATTGCAGCACCCGAAAACAGCATCGCTTACGCCTTTCCTGATGAGCAAAGCGAGGACTGCCTCTATCTGAATATCTGGAGCGGCGATCTTACGGATTCCGCACGTCGCCCTGTTATGGTCTGGCTATACGGCGGCGGCTTCATGCAAGGCTCGAGCGCAGCTCCCGCTTATAATGGCGCCGCTTTAGCGCAACGCGGTGTCGTTTTCGTCAGCATAAATTACAGGATCGGCGCGCTGGGCTTCATGGCGCACCCTGAACTTTCTGCAGAGTCGCCGCGCAACGCCTCCGGCAATTACGGCATCCTCGATCAGGTC
>JAUIEG010000246.1 GCA_030428745.1 Alphaproteobacteria bacterium | reverse complement strand
TATTCGCCGTGACAAGGCGACATCGAACATCTGCACCAATTCCGGGCTCTGCACGCTCGCCTTCACGGTTCATATGACATTGCTTGGCGAGGCAGGGCTGAGGAAGCTTGCGATGCTGAACCACGAAGCAGCCTGCAGGACCGCTGACGCGCTCAACGCGATTGATGGCGCCGAAGTGGTCAACGGCAATTATTTCAACGAATTCACGCTGCGCCTTTCGAAAGACGCATCGAAAGTTGTCGACAGGCTTGCAGGCGAGGGCGTCCTTGCAGGCGTTCCCGGCGCGCGCCTGTGGCCCCATGACAAGGAAGCGCACAACCTTCTCATCGTCGCCGCAACGGAGTGCGTGACGGATCAAGATATAGAGACGTTTTCTTCGAAACTTGGCGAGGCGCTATCATGACCATGAACAATCAAGGCCGCCCCACAACACCGACTTCTGGCGCCGGCGAAGCGACAACGTCAAACGTCAAAACCTTCACCGGCAACAAGGCGCTGATGATCGAGGAGGCGCTGTCCTTCGAGATCGGGTCTTATGAGCAAACCGGCGTCGATCTTCCTGAACCGGAAGGCAATGCAAACCGCCTCGGCGGACTGGAACGCCAAGCGCATATTGGCTTGCCCGGTCTTTCCGAGCCGGAGACCATGCGCCATTTCGTGCGGTTGTCGCAAAAGAACTATGCCATCGACATGGGGCCGTTCCCGCTTGGCTCTTGCACCATGAAACACAATCCGCGACTCAATGAAAAAGTCGCGCGGCTGCCCGGTTTCGGCGATCTCCACCCATTGGCGCCGGAAAGCGCGGTTCAGGGCGCCCTCGAATTGATCGACAGCCTTGCCTATTGGCTGAAAGAACTCACCGGCATGCCGGCCGTCGCCATGTCGCCGAAAGCCGGCGCCCATGGCGAGCTTTGCGGCATGATGGCGATCAAGGCGGCGCTTGAAGCGCGCGGCGAAGCCGGAAAACGCGTGCGCGTGCTGGCGCCGGAATCGGCGCACGGCACCAATCCGGCGACGGCGGTGCAATGTGGTTTCAAGGTTGATGCGATCCCCGCCGACAAGACGGGCCGTGTCGATCTCGAAGCCTTGAAGGCGAAACTGGGCGATGATGTCGCCGGGATCATGGTGACGAACCCCAATACCTGCGGGCTATTCGAGCGGGACATTCGAGCCATCGCCGATGCGGTGCACGAGGCGGGTGGTTATTTCTATTGCGACGGCGCCAATTTCAACGCCATCGCCGGCAAGGTGAAGCCAGGCGATCTTGGCGTCGACGCGATGCATATCAATCTGCATAAAACTTTCTCGACGCCCCATGGCGGCGGCGGCCCCGGCTCTGGGCCGACGGTTTTGTCGGAGGCCCTCGCGCCTTTCGCGCCGGTGCCTTATGTCGTTTGCGAAGACGGGCGCTACAGCCTTGTTGAAACCCGCCGCGCCGCAAAAGCTGAGGGCGAAAGTGCGGAAAGCTTCGGTCGTCTGACCGCGTTCCACGGACAGATGGGCATGTTCGTTCGCGCGCTCTCCTACATGATGAGCCACGGTAAAGACGGTGTGCGCCAGGCGTCGGAAGACGCGGTCTTGAACGCCAATTATGTGCTGGCGCGGCTGAAATCCGAAATGACGCCGGCGTTTGAAGGATACTGCATGCATGAAGCGCTCTTCGATGACCGCTTTTTGAAAGATACGGGCGTTGAGACCATCGATTTCGCGAAAGCCATGATCGATGAAGGCTACCATCCCATGACCATGTATTTCCCGTTGGTCGTCCATGGCGCCATGCTGGTCGAGCCGACAGAGTCGGAATCGAAGCGCGAACTCGATCTTTTCTGCGACGCCATGGTGAGCCTTGCGAAACGCGCCAAGGCTGGCGAGGCGGAGATGTTCAAGGCGGCGCCTGTCTATGCGCCGCGCAGACGGCTCGACGAAACGGCGGCGGCGCGCCATCCGGTGCTCCGCTGGACGCCGGCGCAGACGGCGGAAGCCGCAGAGTAATCCTCACGGCGCATCACATTTGCTGTATTGGCGCGTCGATTGGCTTTCGCGGCGAAAACGGAGAGGATAAGGCTCGCGCCAGATTGCTAAGAGGGCGAGAGCGATGGATATACTCACAAGACTAACGATGACCGGGCTTGAGCTTCTGTCGACGATTTTCATATTCGTCGTGGGGATCGCTGTGATCGCGGTTGTCGTCATGTATTTTGTCGACAAGTCGCAGTCGCGCGACGCGGTCCGTCATAATTATCCGGTCATCGGCCGCTTTCGCGATCTCTTCACGCGGCTCGGCGAGTTCTTTCGCCAATATTTCTTTGCCCTTGATCGCGAAGAGATGCCGTTCAACCGCGCCGAGCGCGACTGGATCTATAAATCCGCCAAAGGCAAGAATAACACGCATCCCTTCGGATCGACACGCAACCTGACGCTGGTCGGCTGCCCGATCTTTATCAATTGCGCTTTCCCGCGCCTTGACGAGGAAGCATCCGATCCGCCGGCGGTGGAGTTCGGTCCCTATACGCCCAGTCCTTATCGCGCTCCGTCAGTGATCAATATCTCAGCGATGAGTTATGGTTCGCTGTCAAAGCCGGCTGTGCAGGCGATGTCGCGCGGCGCCGCGTTGGCGGGGTGTTACATGAACACAGGCGAGGGTGGTTTGGCGCCGTATCACCTTGAGGGCGGCTGCGACATTATCTTTCAGATGGGCACGGCGAAATATGGGTGCCGCGACGACGCCGGCATGCTCGACGAGGCAAAGCTTGCGACCATTGCAGCCCATTCATCTGTGAAAATGATCGAAGTGAAACTGGCGCAAGGCGCCAAGCCCGGTAAGGGCGGCATCCTGCCCGGCGTGAAAGTAACGAGAGAGATTGCAAAAATCCGGCATATTCCTGTGGGTAAGCCCTCCATCTCACCCAATCGTCACCCGGAAATCGATAATGTAGAAGAACTTCTCGATTTTATTGATCGTGTGCGGCGCGTGACGGGTCTGCCGACGGGGTTCAAGACCGTGATGGGCGCTTATGGCTGGGTCGACGACTTATGCGACGCGATCGAACAGCGCGGCGTCGAGTCGGCGCCGGACTTCATCACCCTTGATGGCGGCGATGGCGGCACGGGCGCGGCGCCCATGTCTCTCATGGACAATGTGGGCCTGCCGTTAAAACAGGCGCTGCCTATGTTGACTGACATTCTGGAGCGGCGCGGGCTTCGTCACCGCATCAAGGTGATTGCGTCAGGCAAGCTTGTGACGCCGGCGGAGGTCGCCTGGGCCTATTGCGCCGGGGCGGACGTGGTGAACACGGCGCGCGGGTTCATGTTTTCTGTCGGCTGTATTCAGGCCATGCGCTGCCACACCAATAATTGCCCCACCGGCGTCACGACGCACAAGAAACATTTGCAAAACGGCCTCGACCCCAAGGTGAAGGCGAAACAGGTGGCGAATTACGTGGAGAAAATGCGCAAGGATGTCGCCATGATCGCCCATTCCTGCGGGGCGCCGCACGCCCGGGCGCTAAAGCCTCTGCATGTGCGCATCCAGCAGGCCGACGGCACGTCAGTTCCGCTCGATGAGCTCATGGAGAAACGCCGCCCAAAGGCGCCGCATGAATACAAACGCGCCTGATCTCCTATCCTGACATGCTTTTCCCGCTTTACGAACCCGACGCGGCGCGTAGAGTCGCGCTATGGCCTGGGAAAAAGAACTTGAAGATCTGAAACGCCGCGCTGCGCTCGCCGAAAAAATGGGTGGCGCTGAAAAAGTCGCGCGCCAGCATGGGCGCGGTAAGCTTGATGCGCGTGAACGGCTCAAGCGCCTGCTTGACGAAAACTCCTTCCGCGAAATTGGCAAGATCGCGGGACGCGGTCAGTATGATGACCAGGGTGAGCTGACAGATTTTTCAGCCAGCAATTTTATTTTCGGGCGCGGGCGTATTCATGACGCCCCGGTCGTCGCGAGCGCAGATGATTTCACCGTGCGCGGCGGCGCCGCGGACGCCGCCATTCATCGCAAGTTCGCCATGGCCGAACAGATGGCCCATGAACTTCGCTTGCCTTTGATCCGCATGATCGACGGCACGGGCGGCGGCGGGTCTGTTAAAATGCTCGAAGAAATGGGCTTCACCTATGTGCCCTTCGTTCCCGGGTGGGAGCATGTGGTGAAGAATTTGAAAACCGTGCCGGTCGTTGCGCTGGCGCTCGGGCCTACTGCCGGGCTCGGCGCGGCGCGGATGGTCGCGTCGCATTATTCGGTGATGGTGCGCAGGCTGTCGCAAATTTTCACGGCGGGGCCGGCTGTCGTTTCCGGCCTCGGGACCGGTGAGAATCTCGACAAGGAACAGCTCGGCGGCGCCGACATTCATACCCGCAACGGCGTTATCGACGACGAGGCCGAGAGTGAGGATCAGGCCTTCGCTATGGCGCGGGCCTTTCTGTCCTATCTTCCATCCTATGCGGGCGCGGCGCCGGAGCGGCGCGAAACGGGCGACAAACCGGGACGGAAAGAAAAAGCGCTCCTTGCCGCCGTACCTGAGAACAAACGCGAAGCCTATTCCATGCGCAAGATTTTGGAGATGGTCGCCGACAAAGGCAGCGTTTTTGAAATGGGCAAGCGCTGGGGCCGCGCGGCGATCACGGCCTTTGCGCGCTTTGACGGCTGGCCGGTCGCGGTGCTCGCCTCCGACCCGACATTTTTGGGCGGATCGTGGACGGCGGATACTGCGGAAAAGGCGCGGCGGTTTGTTCAGCTAGCGGAGTTGTTTCGCCTGCCGGTCATTCATCTTGTGGACAATCCCGGCTTCATGATCGGGCTTGAGGCTGAGCGCGCCGCCACCATCCGGCGCGGCGTTGACGCCATGAACGCGATCTATGATGCGAGCGTTCCCTGGGCCACAGTGATTATCCGCAAGGCTTACGGCGTCGCCGGCGCCGCCATGTCGGATCACACGGCGTTTCAATACCGATTC
>JAUIEG010000245.1 GCA_030428745.1 Alphaproteobacteria bacterium | reverse complement strand
GCTGGTCAACAAGGCGCATCTTGACCGTCATCAGGATGGGGCCGGTCATTTCGGTTTTTTTGAATGCATCGACGACCAAGCCGTCGCCCATGAGCTTTTCACGACAGCGAGCGCATGGCTGAAAAGTCAGGGCATGGAGAAAATTCTCGGCCCCTTCAACAATTGCATCAACGAAGAAACGGGCCTCCTCGTTTCGGGATTCGACACGCCGCCCTATGTGATGATGCCTCATGGGCGGCAATATTACGTGCGACTGCTGGAAGGCGAAGGCTTTCACAAGGCGGTGGACATGCACGCCCTTCAATATGTGCCGCGCCCGCAATTAATGCCGGAAAAGCGCCAGCGCTTCATCGACAAAGCGTTGTCGAACCCCAAAGTCTCTTTCCGCAATATCAACATGTCGGACTTCAACGCCGACATTCATCGGGTTATCCGGATTTTCAACGACGCCTGGAGCGACAATTGGGGGTTTATTCCGTTTACGGAAGAGCAAATCGAACATATGGCGCAGGAGCTGCGTCCGATCATTTCCCCTCATAATGTCGTCTTTTGTGACTATGACGGAGAACCGGCGGCTTTTGCGCTGGTGCTGCCGGATGTTAACAACATTACCCGCGATTTCGGCGGCAAACTACTGCCCTTCAACTGGGCGAAGCTGATCTGGCGGCTGAAAATGCAACCGGTGCCGCGCGCGCGCATGCCGCTGATGGGCGTCGTGCGTAAACTGCAAAGAAAGCCGGTCGGCACGGCCATCGCCTATAAGATGATCATCATGGCGCAGGATGCGAATGTTTCGCGCGGCGTCCTTCATTCCGAGCTATCCTGGATACTCGAAAGCAATGAATCCATGCTCTCGATGCTCCTCGATATGGGCGCGGAAATCTACAAAACCTATCGCATGTATGAGAAGCCCCTGTGAGACTTATCGCGTTTTTGAGTTTGTTTTTTTTGGCGGCTGGCGCTGCGTCGGCGCAGCCCACAGAGCCGATTCTTTACGGCTATCGCATTCTCGAAACCTATCCCCATTCCCGCGACGCCTTCACGCAAGGGCTCTTCTTCGACAATGGCGCGCTATACGAATCCACCGGCCAATATGGTCAGTCCTCCCTGCGTCTGCTCGATCTTGAGAGCGGCGACGTCGTTCGCAAAACTGCGTTGCCGAAATCGTTTTTCGGCGAAGGGTCAACCATCGTCGACGGCGATATCTTTATGCTGAGCTGGCGCGCGGGATCTGCTTTGCGGTTCGGCGCGGAAGATTTCACGCTCAAAAACAGCTATTCCTATAAGGGCGAAGGCTGGGGGCTGACCTATAATGGCCAGAGCCTGATCATGAGCGACGGCACCCCGCAATTGCGCTTCATCGATCCCGAAAACTTCACCGAAGAGCGCCGCATTGAAGTGATGCTACGCGGCAAGCCGCTGAAACAACTTAACGAACTCGAATGGGTCGATGGCGCTGTCTACGCCAATGTGTGGAAGACAAATGCGCTGGTCAGAATCGATCCTGAGACCGGCGTTGTCACCGGCATTGTCGATCTGCGCGGACTGCTGGAAGCTGAAGACATCATTCCGGGTGAAACGGACGTCCTCAACGGCGTTGCATATGCCGGTGAAGACGGCGTCCTCTACGTCACCGGCAAATACTGGCCGAAGCTCTTCAAGATCGAACTCGTCGAACTGGTGAATTAGCCCGAAAACTAGCGGAAAAACGGCTCGTCAAAGCTTCTGAGCTTGCGCGAATGGAGCGTGCCTGCGCGCGCTTCCTGCCGCAACAGGTCGATGGCGCGAATGCCGATATCGAGATGCTGGCTGATGCGCTCCTGATAAAAGGCGTCAGCCATGCCGGGCAACTTCACCTCGCCATGGAGCGGCCGGTCAGAAACGCACAAGAGCGTGCCGTAAGGCACGCGGTAGCGATAGCCGTTTGCCGCGATCGTCGCCGATTCCATATCGATGGCGATGGCCCGCGCCTGATTGAGCCTGACGGCGTTACGCTCGAAACGAAGCTCCCAGTTTCGGTCGCTGGTGGTGACGACCGTGCCAGTGCGCAAATGCTCCTTCAGCTCTTTCTTTTCAATGTTCGACACTTCCTGCACGGCCTGCGTCATCGCAAGCTGCACTTCGGCCAGCGTCGGCAGCGGCACCGATGGCGGCAGAACGTCATCAAGCACATTATCTTCCCGCAGATAGGCGTGCGCGAGGACATAATCACCGAGCCGCTGCGAGCGCCGCAAGCCGCCGCAATGGCCAATCATCAGCCACACATGGGGCCTGAGAACCGCAAGGTGATCGGTGATCGTTTTCGCGTTTGAGGGGCCGACGCCGATATTGACCAGCGTCACCCCGTCATGCCCCTTCTGGACCAGATGATAGGCCGGCATTTGCGGCAGTCGCGCCGCTGGCGGCTCACTCGGTTTCTTGTCTTTCGTGGTGGTGCGGTCGCCGGGTTCGATCAGCGCTTCAGCGCGGCCCGCCTCAATCTCTGCTTTGGCGTATTCAACAAACTCGTCCACATAGCGCTGATAGTTCGTAAACAGAATATAATTCTGGAAATGCTCGGGCTTTGTCGCCGTATAATGCTGAATACGATGCAGCGAATAGTCGACGCGCTCCGCCGTAAACAGAGACAGGGGCATCGCGCCATGGCGCTTCAGAATAAAGTGGCCATCGACAATGTCGTCATTGGTGGAGACGAGATTGGGCGTATGGAAGTGGTATTGAAGATGATTGCGTTTTTCCGCCGTCAGGTTCGCGGTCGCTTTTTCCAGCGCGAAGGTGAGCGGGATCGGCGTGAAGGACCGGCCCACATAAACCTTGGCCGAAAACCGGTCCATGATCCGCGCGAGCTGTTCCTGAAAATAATTGGCGAAGAGCGCCGGCTGGGTCACGGCGGCGCCATGAACGCTGACCGAGGCGATCTGGCCAAGGGCGAGCTTCGAGGTCTGGGGCGCAGACTCCGCCGGCACCACCGCACAAAGATAGGGATAGACAGCCCCGCCCTCGCCAGCAGCGTTATCATCCATCGCCTCGCCGGCCAGATAACGGTCAAACCGCGCGCGTGTCTGCGCATGCGCCTCATCATACAGCGTCTCGAGCCGCGCCGTCGCCTCTTCAGGGCTGGCGCAGGCGACGAGGTCGCTGGCGGGAACGTCAAAATCCAGCAATTCCGCCATGCTTGCCTCCAAAAATCAAAAAAGTCCCGCTCTTTACACCGCTGCGCCGCCCGACGCCAGCGCGCGGAACATCAAGCTTTCAGGAGCGATGGAAACGCTCCGCAATCCGGGACGCCAGCACGGCCGCGCGGTCGCGCAAGGGGGATGCGCCCGGATGCGGCGGAGCGGCCCCTTTGCCGCGCAGCCAGCCATTCGCCCGGCGCAAATGCGCTTCGGCGTCTGACGCCTCGGACCGCCAGGTGACTGAGAGAGAAACGGAAACCTCGGGACCGACTTTCACCCAATGGGGCGCCTTTACCGGCGCATAAAGGGCGTCGCCGGGAGAGAGCTCGATCTTTTCTCCCTTGCCTTCATATTCCTCCCGATACGGAAGATTACGGTGCCCGCCGGGCTTGTGAAACGCTTCATGGGCATCCGCGTCGAGAAAGCTTTCGGCGCCGCTGGGAAAAATCGTGAAGACCTTTGTCCCGCGCACCTGCATAAGGATATTATGCTCAGGGTCCATGTGAAACGGGGTCACAGAGCCGGGCGATGAAACAAAAATAAAGCCTTCGCGCATATGCATCTTGCCGGTCGCCGCACGCGCCATCGGCGCCACGTCGCCAAGGCAACTTTCAAGCAGCTCAGCATAATCGGCATTCTGTTCGATATTTTTCAGAACGATCCAGGACTTGTTGTCGGCGATCCGGCGCACGGTTTCTTCCGCGGAAAGCCCATTCATCGGCGTTTTGTCGGGGTCCTGGCCGATGGGCAGATCGCCGGAATTATATTCAGCAGACTTTTCCGGCAGGGCGCGGGCGAGCGCGATCAATCGGTCCATGGCGAAAAGGGGATGGTCCGTCAGGTCATGGCGCAACCGCACCGGCGACGCCGGGTAACGGGCAGAAAAGGCGGAAAGACTGGCCGGATCGAACGCCATCGTTTTACTCCTTCGGGAACCGGTCGCGCGCGCCTTCAAGCGCCTTCGCCAGCGCCAGCCCGCTTTTCGACCCTAATCCGCAGCCGCTGACATTCAGCCCCGTGATCACGCGCCGCGCGCGCCACAGCCCGTTGATCATCGAGTGATCGGGCGCGGCGCAGCTGTCTGCGAAGCGAAAATCTTCGCGCGCCAACAAAGACCGCATGGCCTCAATCTCAATCATGACGCCGGGCGAAAACCGGTCGAAATCCGGGTCGTGACAAATCTTCAGCGAATATCCGGCTCCCTTGGTGAGGAGCGTTGCGAGCATGGCGATCGGCCGCCGATCGAGGTCCACGCGCATGAAATGAAGCTCGCCGGCGCCATGGGCGCGCTTCAATGTTTGCCGGAACCAGTCGGCGTCGCGATCGGTCGACTTAAGCGATGTGCCTTTCTTTCCCTTCCACCCTTTGTCTTCGAGAACAAGAAATTCTTCCGTCCAGGCGGCGATATCGTCCGTAGGCGTTGCTTCGCGTACAGAGACCTCGCCCAGTTCATTCAGCCGGTTGCGCAAGCGCTGAATCTCTTTGCGTTTCTTTTTCCGCACATGGACAGCGAGCGTCGCTTCGGCGCTCGCTCCGCCCTGCAAGGCCGCGCGTGCAATGGCGCCGGCCTCATAAGCCATCCGTTTATTCGCCTTTGCCGCGGCGCTCGCCGCCGCATAAGCTGGACCGTCACGTTCAACGCGGCCGAGCCGCGCAAAGCTGCGCGCATCATCGCCTTCGCAAAGCAGCGCGAACAATTCCCTGAACGCCGGCGCTTCAAAGCCGCGCGCGATCAAGGGCGCGCCATAGTAACAATGGGGATGGGTCCAGGTCGCCCAGTA
>JAUIEG010000244.1 GCA_030428745.1 Alphaproteobacteria bacterium | reverse complement strand
CGCCGAAACATTGATAAGCGACACAACCGCTAAAGCCGCGCTCCGCCAGCGTTTCATGGATGACGCATGCGCCCGCCTCATCCAGATTCGGACATGGCGTTTGCGCAGGCTTGTCGATCCCGAAAGAAGACGACTTGTCGAAAGCCGGCGCCATGCAGCAAAGAGCGGCGCAGCGTGTGCAATCGGCGTGCAGGTCAAGAGCGTCAGTCATCTGCTCCGCCATCTTGGTTACGACCCGACTGCATCAGCCGCAATGAAAGATCCTCCGCCGTCATGGAAAACTCACCGGACAGCCAGGCCCGGATGACGCCGAGCATCGATGACGCGGCGGCAACCGCCTGAAGGCGCCTTTCGGCTGGGTCATCGACTGTTATCTCTGCTTCGATCATGTCAGCAAGCTTGCGTGTAAGCTTTTCATAAAGCACATCGCGGAAGATGATGCGCGCGAAACGGCGTTGTTCCCAGAAATGATCGATAACAAACTGAACATGGTCAACGGCGGCGGCGCCCAGCGGGATTTTCGCCAGCGGGCCGAACAAAGGCTCGATGGAGGTGACCAGTACGTCATCCTTGTTGCGGAAATGTTCGTAAAAGGTTGAGCGGCCAATACCCGCCGCGTCGATGATGTCGGCAAGCTTGATGTCGTCATATTTGCGGGTCAGGACGAGTTCGCGAAACGCCTCAAATATGGCCATGCGCGTGCGCTTCACCCGGCGGTCTTTTACGTCATCCACGGTCATGGCGCCCTGCCTACCAAGAATTAGACGTCTTGTCCTGACGGTCTGCCATTTCCGGACAATGGCGCGGCAATGTCCGGTAACGGACAGGGCGCCGCCCTTGTCTGTCGCATGGGGGCCGAAAGCGCGCCATTCCTTGCCGAGAAAAGGAGGCCGACATGACCGAACACTCTCTCGACAAAAAGACGGCGCGCACAGCCGGGGGCATTCTCATCGCACTGACAGGCTTATCTTTGCTGTTCATGTCACATCACCCGACGCTGGGCGCCCCCGGCTATGACACGCTGGCGGAGGAAGCCGTCGCCGAAGCCGGACTTAATGGCGGCGTTCACGGCGCGCTGATCATCGTCCTGATGGGATTTTATGTCACGCTCACGGCGTTGTCGGACGGGCTTGGCCGCAACCGTCTGTCGGTAAGGGCGGCCCAGGCGTCGATCACGGCTGCATCCGCTTTGATGGCGGGCGCTGCGCTTGTCTCCGGCTTTGTTGTTCCGGGAACGGCGGCCTCGCTGTTGCGCGGGGACGCCGCGGCGGATTTCCCAACCTTGCTGCGAATGCTCGGCGCGACCAATCAGACGCTCGCCGAAGCTGGGACCATCGCCTATGGCGCCGCGATCTTTTTCTGGTCGTTGAGACTTGTCCGCATGACCGGTTTTGCGCGGATTGCCGGCGCTATCGGCCTTCTCGTCGGCGCCGGACTTGTGGGCGGCATTGTCACCAGCGCATTGCATCTCGATGTCGCGGGTATGACGCTGGCGCTTGGCGTCATGGGCCTGTGGTTTGTGCTGGCGGCGCTTCTCATGATCGTCGGCGTTCTGTCAGCGCAGGAACAACACTGACTTATTCCCCGCCCACGCTGTAATCTCTGGTCGCTTCCGCGATGAGCGATTGCAGCTCCATGGGCGGGGATTTCCATTCCTCTGCAGCGAAGACCGGCGCCTGGTCGGCGAAATGCGGCGACGTTTCATCGAGCGTCGCTGCGCCGAACTGGTGAATGGTTTCAATCTTGACGTCCCCTGCGCCAGACCAGTCCGCATAGAGAATATAGGTGTCGCCGCCCACGGATTTGAGCGCGCCCTCACCGTCACGCTGAGGATATACAGCGCGCAGCGTGTCCGGTCCGCCATTGAGCGGCAGCGAGACGTCGCCCCTTTTCAGCCGCACCGCCTCGCCCCATTCCGGATCGACACGCCCGAACAGGGTTTTCAATTCCACCGAAACGTCACGCAGCGCCGCCTCATAATCCGGCGTTTCGGCGCCTTCGTCATTGAGGAGATAACCGCGCGCCTTTTGCGCCGTGAGGATCGCCAGCGCGGCCGAACGGTTGTCTGTCGTCACTGACCCATCCCATGCCGCAAGCGTCGCCGCTTCCTCCTGCAAGTCTTCGGCGTCCGTTTGCGCCAGCTCTTTTACAAGCTCCATGACGCGCGATTTTTGCGCATAAAGATGATCCATCTTGTAGGAGACAAACTCCTCGCCGGTAATGGATATGTCGCCGCCATAAAGCGCCTGAATGCGCAAGCCGCGATTGGTCGTGCGCGTATCGACGCCGTAATGGGCCGGGAAATTCGCCGGTTCAGGATTGTCTTCAGCGCCGGATGACTGAAACGGGGTGTGGTTGGCGTTCACCACATAGCCGGAGCGCGGCATCACCACCTGAGGGACGTCATTGAGCGTGCGCGCCCCTTGCCAGACCAGCGCCGGGTCGGACCCGTCCTGCGCTTTCGACCAGTCAGGGCCTTCGGCGCGCACGGGGATCGCCGCATTGTAATAATAGGCGATGACGCCGTCGCCATCTGCGTAGACGGCGTTCAAGCTCGGCAGCGCCAGCATCTCCATCGCCGCGCGCCACTCGGCATAATTCTCCGCCTTGTTCATGCGATAATATTGTTCAATCGCGCGAATATCGCCCTGCCCCGCATAAGAAACCGCATAAACGCCGTCATCGGTTTGAAACACCGGTCCGTGAACGGAGTAAAGCGCGCGTCGCGTCACCGGCAGGCTGAATGGCCCCCACAAATGCACCCGGAACTTGATTTTTTTCACATCAAAATCGCGCCAGCCGCCATCGAACCGGTATTTTGTGGGCTTTTTCGGCTTATCGACTTCAAGCGCATAGACATCGACGAGATCGGGCTTGTTCACGGTGAACGCCCAGCCGAGATCCGGGCCGGCGCCATGCAGCACTAACGGAGCGCCGGGAAAAATGCCGCCGATCATGTCCCAGCCTTCATCCGATTTCACGCGCGCTTCATACCAGGCGACGGGGCCGGTATAGGGTTGGTGCGAATTCACCATCAGCCTTGTATCGCCATCAGCAGAACGCGAAGGGGCGACAGCCATGGCGTTGGAACCGAGTTCAAACTCTTTCGGGACTTTCAGGAAGGCTTCGCGCGCGGCGGCGGTGCGCTCTTCCGTTTCCACTTCGCCCTCAAAGATGGCTTTCAACTGATCGTCGAGGCCGTAGAAAAACGGCTGGCGCGATGCAAAGCCGGCGACAACATCCTGCGCCGTGACGGGCAGCGCCTCACGCCCGCATCGGTCAGTCTTTTCCGCGCAATAGAAGTTGATCCCCGCCGCGTAACCTTCCGCGAGCGCCCGCGTTTCCGGCGACAACTCGGTTTCGTAGTTTTTCGCGATCGCCTCGGCCGATCCCATGGCGCGGATCAGATAGTCTGTGACCGCTGCGTCCTTGCCATTGCGGCGCGCAAGATCGCCGCGGGAAAAAAGAACAACCTCTTCGATGGTTTTCCAGTCGTCCTCTGCATGGGCGTAAGCGAGGCCGAATGCGACATCCGCGTCGCGCGCGCCATAGATATGCGGAACGCCATAACCGTCGCGGAGGATACGGGCCTCATAGGCGCGGGCTTCCGCCCGCGCAGCCTCAGCATCAAAGGCCGCTGGCCCGGGGGTTTTGAGCCACAGCGCTAAGCCAGCCAGAACCGCCAATAAGGCGAGCGCGCCAAACCGAAAGAGTTTCAACATGATACGGCCCTATCCCCAGCTTCCATCAGAATGCTCGCCGCGGCGATATTGCCATGGTTTTCCAGAAGGGAACCAGCCTATAAAGCAGTCTCACGCGCCCATCTCGCCACACCTCCACACCGGACGCTGTAGGGTGTCATCAATCTGTGGTGCCGCCGGTGCAGAACAGTCGCGCAGATCCAAAGAGGACCAGGACATATGAGACTTATTGCTTCGCTGTTGATGAGCGCCGGACTTGCGGCTTGCGCGAGCGGGCCCGTGATGATCGGCGGGAACACAAGCGCCCCCGCCGCAGCGGAAACCGGAGACCCCTGGTTTGACGGCGCACAGGCGACGCTCGCCCAACGCAAAGGCGTCACGCCGGTCAAGACGAAAGCGAAGAATGTCATCCTGTTCATTGCCGACGGTATGGACCCGACCACGGTCGCCGCGGCGCGCATCTATGACGGCCAGTCCCGCGGCGAGGAAGGCGAGGAAAACCTTCTCTCCTTTGAACGCTTCCCGAACCTCGCCATGTCAAAAACCTACAACACCGATATGCAGGTTCCAGACTCGGCGGGCACGATGAGCGCGATGGCGACAGGCTACAAGACTCGCGTTGGGCATATCTCGGTCAAAAAAGAAGCCCCGCGCAGCGATTGCGAAGCCAGCCTCTCTGCTCATGCGCCGACCTTTGTCGAGATCGCCGAGCAGGCGGGTCTTGCAACCGGCGTCATCTCAACCGCACGTCTCACCCATGCGACTCCCGCGGCGACTTACGCTCATGTGCCCGATCGCGATTGGGAAAGCGACGCCGCCCTGCCCGACGGCGCCTATGAACTCGGATGCCGCGACATCGCCAGCCAGTTGATCGACTTTCCCTATGGCGACGGGGTCGACTTCGCCATGGGCGGCGGACGCGGCAACTTCCTGCCTAATGACGCCAAAGATCCGGAAGACGAAGACCGCACGGGCTGGCGCAAGGACGGGCGCAATCTCACCGCTGAATGGGTTGCGAAATCCGACGCCCATGAATTCGTGTGGAACAAGGCGCAGTTCGACGCCATCGATCCCGCTACGGACCCGCGCGTGCTCGGCCTGTTTGAAAGCTCGCATCTGGAATACGAAGCCGACCGCGCAGATGACAAGGCGGGCGAGCCTTCGCTGGAAGAGATGACGCGAAAGGCCATCGACGTGCTGTCCCGTAACGATAATGGTTTTGTATTGATGGTCGAGGCCGGTCGCGTCGATCACGCACACCATATGGGCAACGCCGCCCGCGCGCTCAAAGAC
>JAUIEG010000243.1 GCA_030428745.1 Alphaproteobacteria bacterium | reverse complement strand
GCTCACTGTCGCTGAAGCAACGGAGATCGCTGGCGCGCGTGTTGTTGCTGGAGATGCGAAAGCAACGCTCACCCATGTGGCCGCGCTTGATGCTGCAGATAACGTCGGCGCTGTCGTTTACTGTGAAAAGCCAAACGGGCTCGCCGCGCTTTCAGGGAAGCGCTTTGGATTGTGTTTGGCGCCTGAAGGCGCAGAGGAGGCTGCGGCCGGCCTTTCCGGCGCGCTCGCGCTTGTCAAACAACCGCGGCTTGGATTTGCGCTTCTTGGCGCGCGACTTCACCGGCCGTTAAAGCCCGGCGACGAAATCAAAGTTCGGCCCAAAGGCGCTCATCCTACGGCGTTTATCGCATCAACCGCCGAGATCGCTGACGATGCGGAAATCGGGCCCGGGACCTATATCGGGCCTGGCGTTGTGATCGGCGAGGGGGCTGTGATCGCCCATGACGTCACAATAAGCCATGCGTTGATCGGGGCCCGGACGCGGATCCTTCCGGGCGCGCGGCTCGGTCAATCGGGCTTTGGCTTTGTTCCGGGCCCGTCAGGTCTCGTAAAAGCGCCCCAGCTTGGGCGCGTGGTTCTGGGCGCTGATGTGGAGATCGGGGCGAACACGACGATTGACCGCGGCGCTCTTGAGGACACCATTATCGGCGACGGAACCAAGATCGACAATCTTGTGCAAATCGGCCACAACGTCCGCCTTGGGCGCAATTGCGTCATCGCCGCCCAGTGCGGCGTTTCGGGAAGTTGCGTCATTGGCGATGGTGTTATGATGGGGGGGCAAGTCGGGCTAGCCGATCATTTGACCATTGGCGCCGGCGCCATGCTTGCGGCGGGATCGGGCTTGATGCGCGATGTTCCGGCGGGGGAAACCTGGGGCGGCCGGCCGGCGCGACCCATAAAGGAGTGGTTGCGCGAAACTGCGGCGCTGACGAAGATGACCAAGAAGAGGAACGGATAGTCCCATGTCCAAAATTGAGCCCGGAAAAAGCGTCCTGGAAGTGGATGAGTTGATGCAGATCCTGCCTCATCGCTATCCGATCTTGCTTGTAGACCGGCTGGTGGACATCGTTCCGGGCGAAGGCGCAGTGGGGATCAAGAATGTTTCTTACGGGGAGCAGATTTTCCAGGGGCACTTTCCGGAAAAGCCGGTTTTGCCGGGAGTCTTTATGATCGAGGCGATGGCGCAGACTGCAGCGGCCTATACATCGTATACGGAAAATCTCGATACAGAGGGGAAAATTGTTTTATTCATGGGCGTAGACAAGGCGCGCTTCCGCCGCCCGGTTGTGCCGGGCGATCAGGTAAGGATCGCAGTCAAGACTGTTCAGCGCCGCCCGCCGGTCTGGCGCTTTGAAGGCGTCGCGACGGTCGAAGGCAAGAAGGTCGCCGAAGCGCAGTTTTCCGCCATGCTGGCTCAGTCGGTCTGAGATTATCCATGAGAGCCCATCCCACCGCCATAATCGAAGAGGGGGCCGAAATCGGCGACGCCGAAATTGGTCCGTTCTGCCATGTCGGCGATGGCGTGAAGATTCACGACGGCGCCATCCTGAAAAGCCATGTAGTGATTGAGGGGCCGACAGAGATTGGGCCCCGCACACAGGTTTACCCTTTTTGCGTTCTTGGCGAACCGCCGCAGCATTTGGGCTGCAAGGGCGAAGGCGCCCGGCTTGTCATCGGCGCGGACAACATCATTCGCGAACATGTGACAATGCACCGGGGCACGGTCGCCGGCGGCGCGTTGACCAGCGTCGGCGATGGCGGGTTTTTTATGGTGGGTTCGCATATCGCCCATGACTGCCGGGTTGGCGACAAGGTCATTCTCGCCAATGGCGCCGCAGTCGGCGGGCATGTGCATATTGGCGATCAGGCCTTCCTCGGCGGGATGTGCGCCATTCACCAGCATTGCCGGATTGGCGAACATTCTTTTGTAGGTGGGTGCGCGGCTGTGACGAGCGACATCATTCCTTACGCATCGGCGGTCGGCAACCATGCCCGCCTTGTCGGGTTGAATGTGGTGGGGCTGAAGCGGCGCGGCTTTTCCCGGGCGGCAATCCATGATTTGCGTGCAGCCTATCGGCTTCTGTTTTACGGGGACGCCGTCTTTAAAGAACGCCTTGGACTCGTGCGGGACAAATTTGGATCGAGCCCTGAAGTAAGCCGTCTCATTGATTTCATTGAGACTGGAAAGGCGAGACCGTTGATGCCGGCGGCGCGAGAGGACTGATGGCGCGTTGGCGCAAGCTTGGCGTCATTGCAGGCGGCGGAGCGTTACCAGTGCGCATCACTACGGCATGCGCTGCGCAAGGCGCCGACCTCCATGTTATCCGTCTGGCGGGGATGGCGGACCCTGTGCTTGCGGATGCGCCAGGTGACGATTGCGCCATTGGCGAGGCCGGTAAAATCATCCGTATCCTGAAGCAGGAAAACTGCGACGCCGCCGTTTTTGCTGGCCTTGTTCAGCGTCCTGATTTTTCCGCCTTGAAGGCGGATTGGCGCGGCGCCGCGTTGTTGCCGAAGGTTATCGCGGCGGCGGCTCGCGGAGATGGCGCGATCCTTTCCGTGCTTGTGGAGACCCTCGAATCCGAGGGGCTGATCGTCATCGGCGTCGAGGAAGTCGTGCAGGAGTTAACCGCCCGGCCCGGCGCTTTTGGATCAAGAACGCCCGAAGAAGCGAATTTTGCCGATATGCGCAAGGCCGCCGAAATCGTGCACGCATTGGGGCCTTTCGATGTCGGTCAGGGCGCGGTTGTCGCCAATGGGCTTGTTCTCGCGATCGAGGCGGCGGAAGGAACGGACGCAATGTTAGACCGCTGTGCGGCGCTCCATAACGGCGTCAGCCATGGCGGCGTTCTCGTCAAACGCCCGAAGCCGGGGCAGGAGCTGCGCATCGACTTGCCGGTTATCGGCGCTGAGACGATCCGGCGCGCTGCGAAGGCCGGTTTAGCTGGCGTCGCCATTGAGGCTGGCGTGGCGCTCATCATTGATGCTGAAGAGGTTGCGGCGCTCGCGGACGAAGCCGGGTTGTTCGTTTACGGATTTACGGCGCAGGAAGTTGCGCCCCGCTGAAGGAATGGCGGCGATGAAAATTCTTCTTTGCGCGCTTGAGCCTTCCGCGGATGCGCTTGGCGCGGCGCTGATGAAAGCGCTTATGGATGCGCATCGGGGCGAGATGCAGTTTATCGGCTGTGGCGGCGCCTTGACGGAAAAGCAGGGGCTGAAGAGCCTTTTCGACATCGCGCCGTTTTCAGTGCTCGGTCCCGCCGCCGCGTTAAGCCTTTTGCCGCGCGCTTTGAAGGCTGCGGATGCGCTTGCCGACCTCGCCGCTGAAGAAAAACCGGACGCCGCTATTTTTATCGACAGCTGGTCGTTCGCGCGCATCGCGGCGGAAAAATTTGCGCGCAAGGCGCCGGATGTGAAGCGGTTTAAATATGTAGCGCCGCAGGTCTGGGCGTCCCGTCCAAAACGCGCGGAAAAAGCGGCGGCGCTTTTTGACGGCGTCATGTGTTTGTTTGAGTTTGAAACGCCGCTGTTTGAAGCCGCCGGCGCACGCGCACGATTTGTCGGTCATCCGGGGTTTCAGGCGGCGCGCGACCGGGTCATCGATCGCACCCGGTTTCGACAACAATACGATCTGGGAGAAGGGCCGTTGCTCGCCGTTTTGCCGGGCAGCCGCGCCAGCGAGCTGAAACGTCTGGGCGATCCGTTCCGGGAAACAGTGAAACGCGCCGCAGAAGCGGTTCCCGAGCTGCGCGTCGTCATTCCTGCTGCGCCGTCGGTGGTTGCCGATCTCCCGGAATATCTGACCGGCTGGCCTGGGCGCCCGGTCATTGTTGAGGGCGATGACCGGCCTGACGCCTTTGCCGCCGCCGACGCTGCGCTGGCTGCGTCCGGCACTGCGGCGGCGGAACTCGCCATTATGGGGACGCCCCTGGTGGTCGCCTATAAAGTGGACCTGATCACCGAAATCTGGGCGCGGGCGATCTTCACCATCCGCTATGCGGCGCTCGCCAATATCGCAGCAGGTCGCGAAGTGGTCCCTGAATTCCTCCAGAGGCGCTGCCGGGCGGATCTGATGGCCCCGGCGCTGATCCCCCTTCTCAAGGGCGGGAAAGAGCGGGAGGCTCAGCTTGAGGCCCTCAGAGAGATTGTTCGCGGCTGGACCGGTGACGCCCGTCCTGCGGCGGAAATGGCCGCAGACGCCGTGCTCGACTGGCTTCAGGCGTGAAAAACACGTCGCGGCTATTGAAAGCGCCGCGGACCGGCCTTAATGCAAGGCTTGGCCTAGGGGTGTAGCTCAGTTGGTAGAGCATCGGTCTCCAAAACCGAGGGTCGTGGGTTCGAGTCCCTCCGCCCCTGCCATTTTTTCTTCTCATCATTAACCAATTTACACGCCTGCTTTGCCGCCGGGGCGCGAACCTTGCTAGGATTGGTGCAAGATATTCACGGGAGACCACCCCATGTCGCGCAGTTTAAGAGTTCTCGCCGCCGCCTTTTTCCTAATGGGATCGGCGGCTTGCGGCGCCGGCGGCGATTCGAGCGCTGCAGAGCCGCAGGGCGTCGATGATCTCGCTGAGGCGAGGGCGCAGCTCATTGCGCAGACATCTGCGCCTGCAGAGAAGGCTGCGCCGCAACGGCCCTTGATGCAGGTTGGTCCCTGGTATCCGGCCACCTTCAATATGGAAGAGCCGTTTATCAACCTCATCCACGCTAGTCGCGTCGTCTGGGAAGGCGGCGGCATGGATACAGGTCAGATGATTGAAAGTGGCATCGTCGACAAAAAGACATTGCTGCCATCAAGCCTTCCCAATGGAAAATGGTTGAATGGCGGAATTTATTTTCCGGCCAATTCAGCGGAAATGAATCTGCATTGGGATGGCGACTGGGTGCTCGAATGGGAAGGCGACGCTGAGTTCTGGATCGAGTACCTTTCACGCGACATGCAATGGCGGGAAGGCAAGAACCGCATTGTTTTCACCCGCGACTTCAAACGCGGCA
>JAUIEG010000242.1 GCA_030428745.1 Alphaproteobacteria bacterium | reverse complement strand
CGATTGTCATGCGGGCTGGTCATCCTGCGGCGGATCTGCGTCTTGATCGTGAAACGCTCGGTTCATTTTCCTGGGTTGCGCCACGCGCAACATTGCCATTGCGCCGGCATTTCGATGCGTTGTTTGAAGCGCTGGATCTGCCCGCGCCGAAGGATGTTATTGAATGTAACTCCCTCGGCGCAGCGCGCGTTCTGTTGATGCATTCTGACCGGCTAATGCTGCTTTCCGATGAACAGATTCGATATGAAAAGACTGCAAATATGCTTATCTCGCGGGCTCATCCTGTCAGGGACGTCGCGCGGAGCATCGGGTTAACCATGCGGCGCAATTGGCGGCCAACGGCGGCCCAGGCAGCGTTGTTGGCGGAAATCAAACGGCAGGCAGAATTGAAGGCGGTCTGAGGCTTCGCAAATCCGACATCACTTGTGCCCGAATTGATATGGGGTTTTTAGGATTTTATGTTACGTCACAACCCTGTAGCTCAAGAGACGAAACAGCGCGTGACCCTTTCAACCCTGATTGAACCCTTTGTCGGCCGCACCGGCGGTCTTATTTCCGCGTTGCATGAAGTGCAGCGCGTGCATGGTTTTCTGCCGGAAGAGACCGAAGCTGAAGCTGCGCAGGCCTTTAATCTGACGCGGGCGGAGGTGAAGGGGGTCATCAGTTTTTATCATGACTTCAAACGCGCGCCGCAGGGTAAAACCGTTGTGCGGGTTTGTGCGGCGGAGGCGTGTCAGGCGGCCGGCGGGCGAGACGTCATCGCAGCGGTGGAAAAAAAACTGGCTGTAAAAATGGGTGAGACGAGCGCCTCAAAAGACGTGACGCTTGAGCCTGTTTATTGCCTCGGCCTTTGCTCGACAGCGCCTGCGGCGATGGTTGGCGATCGTCTGGTGGGCATGGCGGACGCGGACAAGATTGAGAAAGCCTTTGAGCGCGCCAAAAAGGAGAGCGCGTCATGAGCGGACTGACGATTTATCTGCCGCTTGATTCTGCCGCCGCAGCTATGGGCGCCGATGACGTTGCTGACGCGCTTTCCACCGAAGCGGCGAAGCGCAAGATTGATTTGACGCTAGTTCGCACAGGATCGCGCGGCATGCACTGGCTGGAGCCGCTTGTCGAAATTGAAAAAAACGGCAAGCGCATCGGTTACGGTCCGGTGAGCGAAGATGATGCGGCGGCGATTCTCGATGCGGCGACAGGCGACGGCAAGCATGAAAAATGCGTTGGCCCGGTTGAAGAGATTGCGTTTTTCAAAAGCCAGACGCGCCTGATCTTCGCGCGTTGCGGTGTGATCGATCCGGTGTCTGTTTCCGATTATGAAGCTCATGGCGGTTATGCAGGGCTCGATAAGGCGCTGAAAATGGATAGCGCCGCCCTATGTGACGAGGTGATGCAATCGGGCTTGCGCGGACGCGGCGGCGCCGGTTTCCCTGCGGGCATTAAATGGAAAACGGTTGCAGGCGCAAAAGCGGATCAGAAATACATTGTTGTCAACGCTGATGAGGGTGACAGCGGCACCTTTGCTGACCGTATGATTATGGAAGGCGATCCCTTCACGCTGATCGAAGGGATGACTATAGCGGGCGTCGGTGTCGGCGCGACACAAGGTTATATCTATTTGCGCTCGGAATACCCGATCGCCGCGCGCGTTCTGAATGAAGCGATCGCCAATGCGCGCGAAAGCGGATTGCTCGGCGCCAATGTGCGCGGTTCCGGCAAGGCGTTTGACATTGAAGTCTTCATGGGCGCTGGCGCTTATATTTGCGGCGAAGAGACATCGCTCTTGAACAGCCTTGAAGGAAAGCGCGGTGAAGTGCGCGCCAAGCCGCCGCTGCCGGCGCTGGAGGGTTTGTTCGGCAAACCGACCTTGGTTCACAATGTCATTTCCCTTTGCTCGGTTCCGGCGATTTTCGAAAAAGGGGCCGCCTTTTATCGCGATTACGGCATGGGCAAGTCGACAGGAACGATGCCTTTCCAGATCGCCGGTAATGTGAAGCATGGCGGTCTTTATGAAACAGCATTCGGCGTCACCCTGCGCGAGCTTGTGGAAGAGATCGGCGGCGGGACGTTTTCCGGGCGTCCCATCCGCACAGTTCAGATTGGCGGGCCGCTCGGGGCCTATCTGCCGCCACGTCTTTTTGATCTCAAAATGGATTACGAAACCATGATTGAGCATGGCGCCGGCGTTGGTCATGGCGGTCTGGTGGTGTATGATGACAGCATCAACCTGGCGGATCAGGCGCGATACGCGTTTGAATTCTGCGTTGAGGAATCCTGCGGCAAGTGCACGCCATGCCGCGTTGGCTCGGTGCGCGGCGTTGAAACAGTGGACCGCATCAAGGCGGGCGTTGACCGCGACAAGAATTTAACAGTCCTCAGCGATCTTTGTGAGTTGATGGTGGACGGCTCGCTTTGCGCCATGGGCGGCATGACGCCGATACCGGTGCAAAGCGCGGTGAAATATTTCCCGGAAGATTTCGGGATCAAGCCTGCCGTCAAGGCGGCTGAGTAGGACCCGCCGCGACAAGCGGCAGAATACGACAGGCCGCGGTAAGCGGCGGAATGGAGACGGCGATCATGGCCCTCTTGAAAGAAACGGATTACGGCACCCCGAAACCGAAAACCGATAAAAAGGTTACGGTCGAAATCGACGGCTTCAATGTCGAGGTGGAAGAGGGCGCCAGCATCATGCGCGCCGCGCAGGAGATCGGGATTTCCATTCCGAAGCTGTGCGCCACGGATATGGTGAAGTCGTTCGGCTCCTGCCGGCTTTGTCTGGTCGAGATTGACGGCGCAAAAGGAACGCCGGCGTCCTGCACTACGCCTGTGCGCGAAGGTATGAAAGTCCGCACCCAGACGGATCGGCTGGCGAAGCTGCGCCGCGGGGTAATGGAGCTTTATATCTCCGACCATCCGCTTGATTGCCTGACCTGTTCCGACAATGGCGATTGCGAATTGCAGGACATGGCGGGCGCCGTGGGTCTTCGTGAAGTTCGCTACGGTTATGAAGGCGAGAACCACACCAAGCTCAGCAAGGACGTATCGAATCCTTATTTCGAATATGATCCATCGAAATGTATTGTCTGCTCGCGCTGCGTGCGCGCCTGTGACGAGGTGCAGGGAACGCTGGCGCTCACCATCGAAGGGCGGGGCTTCAACTCCCGCGTTGCTGTTGGCGGCTCTAACTTCTTCGATTCCGAATGTGTTTCCTGCGGCGCCTGCGTCGAGGCCTGTCCGACGGCGACGCTTCAGGAAAAATCTGTTGTCGAGCATGGCGTGCCGGACCGCACGGTGCTGACCACCTGCGCTTATTGCGGGGTCGGCTGTTCCTTCAAGGCCGAGCTTAAAGGCGATCAGGTGATCCGCATGACGCCTCATAAAGACGGCAAGGCGAACCACGGTCACTCCTGCGTCAAGGGCCGCTTCGCCTGGGGGTATGCGACCCACAAGGACCGCATTACGAGCCCCATGATCCGCGACAAGATCACCGATCCCTGGCGCGAAGTCAGCTGGCAGGAAGCGGTCGATTTCGCCGCGAGTAAATTGAAAGCGACGCAGGAGAAATATGGCCGGAAATCCATTGGCGCCATTTCATCCTCGCGCTGCACGATCGAGGAAGTCTGGGCGGTCGTCAAAATGGTCCGCACCGCCTTTGGCAACAATAATATTGATACATGCGCGCGTGTCTGTCACTCGCCGACCGGTTACGGGCTAAATCAAACTTTCGGCACGTCGGCGGGAACGCAGGATTTCGACAGCGTTGAAGAATCCGACGTGGTTTTGATCATTGGCGCGAACCCAACCGATGCACATCCGGTGTTCGCTTCGCAGATGAAACGCCGGCTGCGCCAAGATAGTAAAAATGGGGGCGCCAAGCTGATCATCGTGGATCCGCGCGCCATTGACCTTGTCAAAACCCCGCATATCGAAGCCGCTCATCACCTTCCTCTACAGCCGGGCACCAATGTCGCCATGGTCAATGCGTTCGCGCATGTGGCGGCGACGGAAGGCCTCCTTGATGAAGCCTTCGTCAAGGAGCGCTGCGATCTGCCGTCATTTAAGGAATGGCTCGACTTCGTGAAGGGTGAAGAGAATTCGCCGGAGGAAGTGTCCAAGTCCACAGGCGTTCCCGCCGATGACATTCGCGCTGCGGCAAGGCTTTATGCGACCGGCGGCAATGCAGCGATCTATTACGGTCTTGGCGTTACGGAACATAGCCAGGGCTCAACCATGGTCATGGGTATGGCGAATCTCGCCATGGCGACCGGGAATATCGGCCGCCGGGGCGTTGGCGTGAACCCGCTGCGCGGTCAGAACAATGTGCAGGGCTCTTGCGATATGGGGTCTTTCCCCCATGAGTTCTCGGCTTACCGCTCCGTCAAGGACGATGCGGCGCGCGAGCTCTTCTCAAAGGCCTGGGGCCGCGAACAGGACGCCGAACCCGGTCACCGCATTCCCAACATGTTTGATGAAGCCTGTAACGGCACGTTCAAAGGGCTTTATGTACAGGGCGAAGATATCGCTCAGTCCGATCCGAATACGTTGCATGTCGAAGCGGCGTTGAGGTCGATGGAATGCATCATCGTCCAGGATCTTTTTCTGAACGAGACCGCGCGCTTCGCCCATGTCTTTTTCCCGGGCACGTCTTTCCTCGAAAAAGACGGCTGTTTCATCAACGCGGAACGGCGCATCAATCGCGTGCGTCCTGCCTTGCGCACCCAGACCGGCATTCAGGAATGGGAAGCAACGCAGATGCTTTGTAACGCCCTCGGCTACACTGAGATGAATTACGGAAGCTCGGCCGAAATCATGGATGAGATCGCCGAGCTGACGCCGACCTTCGCTCATGTCTCGCACAAAATGCTGGATGAGCGCGGCAGTGTGCAGTGGCCGTGCAATGACGATGCGCCGGACGGCACGCCGATCATGCATGTGGACGGTTTTGTGCGCGGCAAGGGATTATTTGTCGTCACCGAATATGTGCCGACGACGGAGAG
>JAUIEG010000241.1 GCA_030428745.1 Alphaproteobacteria bacterium | reverse complement strand
ACCGCATCCACGCGGGCGTAGAGCGGCGATCCGGGAATGAAACTCAACATTCGGGCGGCCTCAGCGACAGACCAGTCCGGCGGATCGATGGGCGACGATGTCCCGCCATGTTCCGCCTGACAGCGGATTTCCCCTGATTTCGGGCGTTTTGTCACCGCATGGCTGAAATCTCCGCCAATGAACATGAAGGAGGTCTCGCCAAGCGCCCCGATTTCAGGGACCAGCGCCTGCACAAGGCCGGGCATCGCCATTTTCGCCGCGGCCGCGGCAAGGGCCGCCTCATCGTCGCGGCGGACAAGCGACAGCCCGCTGGCGGTCGCGCCGAATTCCGGCTTCACCACCGCCTCGATGAGCCCCATCTCGTCCATGGCCGCGGCGATGGCCGCAGCCACCGGCTCAACCCAGCGCGTCGGCGGCAGGGGCGCGCCTTTCTCCGCGAGATCGAGCAGATAGCGCTTTGACATATTGGCGCGCATCATCGCGGGCGGGTTGAAAACAGGGCGGCCATTGTCGAGGGCCTGAAGCCATTCCGCAAAAGCCTCCGGCGTTTTCTGATAATCCCAGGTTGAACGAATAACGATCCCGTCCGCCGCCTCAAACGCCGCCTGATCGCCATTCCATGGCGCACCGCACACGGCCGCTCCCCGCCCCTCAAGCGCGCGCGCCGCCACCGCATCGCTTTCCTGCAAGGCCGGCTGCGCAAGGCAGGTCGCAAAAACGATATTTTTTGTCATGAGCTTTGCAGATTCAAAGAGGCGTGAAACGTCTGTTGATATGTGGCATCCTGTGATCGGTCAAACAGACGGGAAAATCGATGAAAATCCAGACAATAGGCTTCGCGCGGGCGGTTTTCGCGCTCGCCTTCAGCGCAATGCTCACCATCCCGGCAGCGGCGGAAACGCCTTATTCCCTCGCCGATCTCGCTTTTCTTGAGGGCCATTGGCGCGGCGGCGAGGATTTCATTTTCGAGGAGACCTGGAACGGCGCCGAAGGCGGCGTCATGACCGCCATGGCCAGAGGCGTCTCATCAGGCGAGTTGAAAGTTCTCGAATATATCGTCGTTACCGAAGAGGAAGACGCGCTCGTCATGCGCTTCAAACATTTCAACGGCGACTACTCCACCTGGGAAGATGGCGGCCCGGTGACGCTGATGCTGACCGGCGCGAAGGAAAACGACGTCACTTTCTCCGCCGACCCGCCATCGGAAACGGTGAAATCCATTCGCTACTGGATGAGTGACGAAGACGCGCTGCAAGCCGATATCGTCGTCGTTGAAGACGGCGAAGAAGGCGGCTTTTCACTGGTGTTTGACCGTGTCGACTAAAATAAAGTTTGCATGACGGTGGACATTCACGGGCGCGGCTTTATAAGCCGCCGCCGGTTTTCATCGTTTCGTAGGGGTTTGTCCGCCCCGCGGGCGCGGGCGGCGCTGCCGACGCCGTGTTCCACGATGGGATCGACCAAAACGATAGCCAAACGGGAAGGCGCTCGATCTTGGGTCGAGAAACTGGCGGTTCGATTCCGCCTCGTTTTACAAAACTTGGATAGCTCAGTTGGTAGAGCACTACGCTGCGAACGTAGGGGTTGCGGGTTCAAGTCCCGCTCCAAACAAACGGCTTTAAACCGTTCTGAATGACGGGGAAGGCCGGGGACATTCAGCCCGAAGAAAGAGTGGAAGGCTTCGGCCCGAAACAGATCCTGACGGCACCTGGAAACAGGCCGCGCGCCGGCGCGGATACCGGCGGAGATCGATGGTGGAACGCGCCGCCTGACAGATCGGGGCTTTTAGGCCCGATGCTGCGGGACAGCGCTGAACGCCGGGAATTTTCGCCTCAAGCGCCGGACCGCCATGTTTGCAGGGAATGGATCCGGCCGACCTCTTTTTTCTCATCAGCACTCACCAACAAAGACTGCCAAATTTTTCTCCAACTATTTTTCGTTTTTCTCTTTACACAGATGAATGGCGCCGCTACATCGCGCGTCCTTTCGTCGGCATGGGGCCGACGATTTTGCAAAAGAGCCCGTTTTGAACGCTGGCGATTTATATATGAGTTTCACTGGACGCATGTCCGGCAAACGCATCTGCCGCTAGGGCTCTCTTTTTCAATGAAATAGGGCCTTTCAAGGCCTCTGCTTCGCCGCAAACCGTCCGGTCGAAACGCATATGCGTTGTTTCAAACCGGGCGCGAATAGAGGAGGCGAAGCGATGTTGAAAACTTTCGTAATCGCTGAGAACCAACGCGGCCTCCTCATCAAGGATGGCCGCTTGATCAACGTGCTCGAACCGGGACGGCATATCTATTTCGATGTGCCCGGCCGGTTGAAGCTGGAATGCGTCTATGCGCAGGGCGTTTTCGCTTCGCCGTGGGCGGAGATCATGGAAAAGCGCCATCCGGAACTTTCGGCGCGCTACCTTGAAACCGTTCGCGTCGGCGAAGGTGAAGTCGCCATCGTCATGGTTGACGGCCGGGCCACCTATATCGTGCGTCCGGGCGCAACGGCCTATGTCTGGAAAGTCCTTCAGGATGTGACTGTCGTTCGCGTCAATGTGGGGGATAATCCGCGCCTGACCAAAGCCGAGCTTGTCGCTTATGAAAAAGCCACAGCGACGAATGAACGCTCGACGGCGGCCATCGCTATCGTCACGGTCGGCGAAACGGAGAAAGGCCTTGTGTTCTTCGACCGCGAGTTGGTCGATGTCCTGAAGCCGGGCCGTTACGGCTACTGGCAAATCGGCCGGACGGTGACGACCAAGACGCTCGACATGCGTCCTCAGCCGGTCGAAGTCACAGCGCAGGAGATCCTGACCAAAGACCGGGTCTCGCTGCGCGTCACGCTGACTTCGTTCGTTGAGGTGACGGATGCGCAAAAGGCCGCGCTCGCAACGCCGGACTATCAGAACCATGTCTACCGGCTGGTTCAGTTCGCTGTGCGTGAAGCGGTCGGCGGGCGCACGCTTGACGAAGTGCTCAACGACCGCGAGACGGTCGACGCGCAAATCGTCAATCATGTCCGCCGCGAACTTGGCGACATCGGCGTCGCGGTGAAAGAGCTTGGCGTCAAGGACGTCATTCTTCCGGGTGATATGCGCGAGCTTATCAACCGGGTCGTCGAGGCGGAAAAAACCGCGCAGGCGAACCTCATCCGCCGTCGCGAAGAAACGGCCGCCACGCGGTCGCTTCTCAACACGGCGCGACTCATGGAAGACAATCCGACGCTTCTGCGTTTGAAAGAACTGGAAGCGCTGGAACGCGTCACCGAACGCATCGGCCGCATCGACGTCCATGCAGGCTCGGGCGAAGGCCTGAATGTCCTTGTGGACCGTCTGGTGAGCCTCAAACCCCGCGATTAACAAGCGGGGACGCGAAAACTGTAAGACAGGGCGGCGTTCATGCGCCGTCCTGTTTTTATTTTGCCCAAGATGTGACGCACATCACAGGACGCCGGGAAATCACCGCTTCCCCGCCCCATTTGCGTCACCTTTCCTGCCAATCCTTAACGTGCCTTGACGCGCATGGAGCGCTATTCTCAGGGCGCTGAAAAATGGGGGAGAACCATGATCAAGCAAGCTCTTGCTGCGGGCGCCGCAGCGCTTTTCACCATCACATCCGCTCACGCCGGTCAGCCGCTGAATACGTGGCTCGGCAATTACGTCAAAAACACTGACGGGCTGCACAGCCTGTCCGTTTCCAACAGCGGCGGAAATTTGAGCATTTCCGTCAAGGGTGAGTGTACGCCCAACCCTTGCGACTGGGGCGAAGCGCCGGCGGTCGCCTATTCCGATTCCGCCGCAACCGATCCTTCGTCAAACACTGAAGCGATCATCGCAACATACAGTCAGGGTTTTGCGACCAAGACCGTTGTGCTTGACGGACGCGCGGGCAACACCCTTCGCGCCCATATTTACACGCATTTCACAGACAATAGCGGCCGCGACGATTATGTCTCGCATGTCTCCCTGAAAAAAGCGCCGCTGGTTATGCGGCCCGTTCCCGGGATCATCACCGCGACGCCGCTGAAACCGTTCAAGGAAGATTGCGTTTCGCTCAATCCGAATACAATCTCCGTCGCAAACAAGAACGGCCGCTGGAAAGTTGTCGACGGTTCGCACTGGCTGCTCGACGCCGGTTCGAACAAGTCGGAAATGGACCGCGCGAAAACCATCATCCAGCATTACGGCTTCACCCAGCACTGCTTTGTCGGACGTCCCGATCCCTCGCTGAGCTATTGGCTGAAAAGCGGCGCGGCGCCTTCCGGTTCTCTTTCCGGCGAGGATTGCGTCAATATCAACCCGAACAATCTTTCGATCCGTAATTCCGGAAGTCACTTCACTATCGTCTCTAACGGCAATCACTACGCGTTCACGGCGCCAAGCCAGGCGGAAGCGCAGGAAGTGATCGACGTCATCAAATATTACGGCTTCACGAAGTCCTGCTTCGTTGGGCGGCCCGGCCCCTCCATGCGCTACTTACGCAAGTAACTGGCGCAGATCACAGGGCCGTTCACTGCAAGCGGAGCGATGGGCAACCATCGCTCCGTTTCTTTATTCCGGGCCGTTTCCTTTTGCGCCCGTTCTCTCCGTCCAGCTCCAGTCGCCGAGCTTCCAGAATTTCCATCCCGCTTGCGGCGCATCATCAGGCACGGGATCGAACCCGTGCGAGCCGAAAGGATGACAGCGCGTCACCCGCGAAAAGGTGAGCCAGAAGGCGCGGCCGAATTTGTGCTTGTGAAAGGCGTCGACGCCATATTGCGAACAGGTGGGCTGATGCCGGCATCTGACGCCGATCAGATAGAGCGCCGGCGAGAGCGTGCGCCGGTAAAGCCAGATGAGGCCGAGCATGCTGCGCCCGGCGAGCCCTGACCGTATCTTCGTTTTTTCCGGCGCTGCTTCCATGGACGGGATATAGCCGCACAGCTTTTCCTTGCAATCCGCCCCTCTTGCATTCCACAGCGGGGGCGTTAGGCAGGCGGCTTCGATTTCTTTAGAGGGCGGCTCTTTCCCCCCAACGGCAAAACTCATGTCC
>JAUIEG010000240.1 GCA_030428745.1 Alphaproteobacteria bacterium | reverse complement strand
TAGAAGCGGATGTCGCTTTTCGCTTTGCCGCCTGCCTGTGAAACGGTCAGACGGTAAGTGCCCGGGTCGACCCGCTGATTAACGAGAGTCGCAATCTGTTCCGGCCCCGTCTTGCCGCGGCCTTCGGCGATCAAAATATCGCGGAAAGACCGGCGCCAGCGCCACTGGCCATTTTCGCGGTACCAGTCGAACCAGTAATCCTCTTCAACCAGTCTCCATTCAAGTTCGCCGTCCACAGGCTGGCCTTGCCAGTCCATCAGGACGGCGTTGACGCCGACTTCCTCACCCTGCCCGAAGCTCGAGGCGTCATTGGCGAGTTTCAATCCCACATAGGCGTCGTCCGGACGAACCGGAATGCGTGCAGATTCGCGAACGACCCGCCCGCCGGGCTCGACAACGCCGACAACCACATCTGCGCGCATGGGCGCGCCATAGCCTTTCGGCGCGGAGTCGACATTGACCGCGACGCTCGCTTTGCCTTCGGCGTCGGTGGTTGTGTTTGGCAAGGTCAGGAAACGTTCGTCAAAACGGCCATTGACCGGACCGAAACGGTAGTCGCCGAAATCAGGGAACGGATTGGGATCGAGCCTGAGACGCGCTTCAGCTTCCACCGCAAGGCCGCTCGCCGGCGCGCCGTAAAGGAACCGGCTTTCCACGGAAAGCTCGCGCGCCTCGCCCGGGCGGATCGGCGTTTTCTCATCGCCTTCAAGTTTCACCTCAAGGCGCTGCGGCACGAAGTCCTCAACAGAGAACTGTTCTGAACCCACAAAGCCATCGACGCCGTCCGCCTCGACCTGAATGTTCCACATGCCGCGCGGCGCCGAGGCCGGCACACCATAATCGAAGGTGAAGCCGCCAATGGTCAGCTCATCAATGCGGCGTTTGTCCGCTTCGGTGCCGTTGGGGCGGCGAATAGTGACAGTAAGAGGACGGCCCTCAATCGCTTTGCCCGCGTCATCACGCAAAAGACCAGAGACATGCACTGTCTCGCCCGGGCGATAGATGCCGCGGTCGAGATAGACAAAGGCGTCAACCTTTGACGGCGCACTGCGGCCGCCCACGTCCCGATCCGACAGATCAAGCGGCGCACGGTTGAGATCGAGCGCGGCGTAATCGTCCTGCGGCCCGTAAGCCATGAGCATGCGCGGCGTTAAGGGATAATCGCCATTGACCGACGCTTCATCGAAACGCGCGCGGCCGTCGCCATTGGTGATCGCGGTTGCAAGGATGTCGTTATTGGCGGCGATGAGCGACAACTCAACGCCGGCCATAGCGCGCGCAGTGGAAATGGAGCGCACGAACACATCGATACCGTCAGCGCCGGAATAAGTGGTGAGCGCCATATCGGTAAAGACAATCCAGCGCCAGGCCGAGGCGGCGCGACGATCATCGGCGCCGGGCGAAACATCTTTAAGCCGCAGGAAATAAGCGCCGGGTTTTAACTCCCCCAGCGCCGCGCCGAGCGCGAAAACGGTCGTCGTGGTTTCGTTGCGCTCGCCGGTAGTCGCGATTTCGCCTTTCCAGACTTCAACACCGACATCCTGCCCGTCCTCCTGATCCCAGACATAGGAATATTGGTTTTCAGCGCTCGCCTCGCCCGAAACGATGTTTTTCCTCGCCAGTGACCGGTCGGAAACGCGGTAGACGGTGATCTCCACCTTCTCCACATTGACGGTCTCGATACCGATGCCGTCCGCTTCAAGGCGGGGCAAAATCACGCCGTCCCCTGCGAAGCCCGCATAAGAAGGCTTGTCGCCGAACGCGACGGTCACTTCCTCCATGCGTTCAAGGCGTTCGCCCTTGGCTGAAGGAAGCCCGGCGCGCAGGCGCACCCGATAATCCTTGTCGAATTCAAGGCCGGTGAGGCAAAGCGACGTTCCATCGACCTCGATGGCCGACCCGTCGGCGGGACTGACGCGGACAAAATCGCCATAATTGACGTCGCCGCCGTCATTCAACTCACGATTGAACTGAAGGCAGGCCTTGGGCGTCGCCGTCCCGGTGTCGAGGCGGAGGCGGCGATAGGCGAAGGTCTTCACTTCTTCGTCTTCGGGCCGTTCGGCGTTTTCCGGCCGGCGCTCCTGAAACGGACGCCGCTGGGCCTGGCCCCTGGTTTCAGCCGAAACTACGGGCTGGCTGTTGGGCGCGCCCCGCGAGCCGGAATCAGGCGCGATCGTCCGCCCCAACAGAAGTCCCAAGGCAAATGCCGCCAGTACGCCAGCCGCCGCGATTACATATTGTCTGCGCGCTATCATATTGTCTCCCGCCTAACCCCGTTGCCGCCAATTGGGCCGCCGGCCGGCCCCTGCGGATACCGCCCGTCAATTATGGCGGTTAATCAACTAAAGGAAAACGATTCCAAGGCCTTTTCCGGAAATTTAGACGGCAGACGTCCCTGGCGGTTTTGGTGCAGCGCGATATGGGCTAGAAAGCGGGCCGCTCGCGTCCCCGTAGCTCAGCAGGATAGAGCACCAGATTCCTAATCTGGGGGCCACAGGTTCGAATCCTGTCGGGGACGCCAATTTTCCTTTTTAGACGAAGGCCAGCGCGATCCCTTTTGCGCGGCCTCGTCAGGCTGAAGCCTTCGCCGGATGTGTTGGTTTTGCATCATCGCCTTCTGAGAAGGCGCCGGTTGCCGCGTTCAGGTTTTCCACACGCACAATAACGCGGAACCAATAAATGTCCGGCGCGCCTTATGCCACATGTCCGAGCTGGAGGGTGTTTGACCAGTTTCCGTGCAGTCCCTGCCGGATGCGCAAGGGAAGCTTGGCCCGGGCGATGGGCCCTTCATCAACGCGCTGAGCGTCAAAGAAGGCCAGGTCGGAATAGTTCGTCACATGATTGTCGATCAGCGCGACGATATAACCATCGCCTTCAGGCGCGTCCGGAGACTTTGGAATAAAGCACGGCTCTTGAAGTGCGCATTGCGACCCAGCCCACCATGTTTTCTCCTCGCCGGTTGAGTGATCCTTATGGCAAAGGCTGTTCGTGATCGCCATGAAGGCGCCGCCCGGTCCGTCATAGGGTTTCGTGACGTCGAAGACGAGCATCCAGCCATGGCGGTATGCGCGGGTGGCGTAACGGTCGTCGATGCGTGGGAATTCATCGGCCTGCTCTGTCAGCTTTTCGACGCTCTCAAAGCCATCGTCGTTCGAAGAAAGATCAACGGTCCAGCGCGTCAGATAGCTCATGCCGCCCACAGGATCGAAAGGAGCGCCGGTGACGTCCGGAAAGAACGGGAAACTGTTCTTGGCGGCGATCGCCAGATCGTAATGTATCTTCGTTCCATTGTTAAATGCGTTCATGGCGTGCCCGGTGAAGCAATTGCCGGGCGCCCGGAACCAGCGCATATCGGCTTCCGTCGCGCCAGCTTTGCGCGGCAAGACGCCCAGCCAGACCGACATGGAATGATCGAAGCCGAAATACGGCATGTTGCGCTCGAGCCGCTCCATATTGGTGATGCATGGCATCACGTTGAAAACGGCGTAATCCTCGGTGACGCCGAAATCGTGCATCATGCAGAGATATTTATTCTTGAACGGAATCTCGAACAGCAGCTTCCCGTCCGAATCGATCTCCATATAGGACATATCGAGGGTCAGCTGGCCTTTCGACATGTAGGAGAACGCACACATATTGCCTGTCGCCGGATCGATCTTCGGATGCGCGCAGAATGTCTTGCTTTCCAGCTTGCCGTCGAAATCGGTGTAGCCGAATGTTTCGAGCGTATTCGGGTCCATCAACAGCGCCGGGCTGTCTTCCTTCATGGCGAAGAGTTTGCCCGCATGGACCATAACATTGGTGTTCGCCGTGCCGCGGATCTGACCTGCGACTGACGGATCGTCGGTCAGATGATTGCGATAGGCGCCGAACAACGACTTTCCGGCGGCGTTCTCCAGCTTCCATTTATCGGTCTGGGCATAGCGCTGCTTGAAATCGACCTTACCGTTATGCACGCGGAACATGCTGACCATGCCGTCGCCATTGAAGAACTGATCGTCTTCGAAGCGCGGTGTGAACTGCGTGTCGGGATGCACGCGGTGAAAGGCGCCGTTGATCTCCGAAGGCACCTCTCCTTCCAGTTCCAGATCGAGAATATCGCCCTGTAGCCGTGAAGGCCGCATCGCGCCTGTGAAGCCGGGGTTGTTTGGAAAATGCGCCATCTGCTTTCCTTTCCTGAAGTTCTAGATTTTCACGGGTCGGGCGACGACTTTGGAGAGACCGAAGACGCATAGCGCCACAAGGAATGTGCACGCCGCCAATACGAAATATGCGCCCAGCACATCGTCAGCGTTTGCAACAAAGAACGCGCCGATCATTGGACCGAGAACGCCGCCCACTTTGGCGAACGCATTCGCCCATCCGCCGGCGTTGGACCGGATAGCCGATGGATAATAAAGGCTGACGATCGACACGACCGAGCCATGGCCTCCGAATTTAAGGATCATGCCGGTGAAGATCACAGGAGCCAAAAGCGCCGGCGACAACACGCCAAGTCCGACCAGAAAGAAAAAAGGCGTCGCCATAAGTGGGAACAGCGCGACCCAGCGGGGTCCGCGGACCTCCGTAAAGCGCAGAAGAATGACGCTGAGCACCGCGCCGGTGAGCCCCGCCGCGGCGCCGAGCAGCGCGGCGTTCGTGCGCGCCATGCCTAGTTCTTCGAAAAAGATCGGCCCCCAAAGGGCGCCGAGATAGGCGGCGATAGAGCTGAAAAAATAGCTGCCCCAAATGAACGGCGTAATGAAGAGGAGCCGTCCGCGAAACAGATCCGCCGGATTGAAATTTTTCTCCGCTGGTTTTTCATCCGTCAGCGTGCAGCCATCATATTGCGAAGGATCAAAATGAGGGTCAACTCGTTTCAATATAGGCGCGATCCGTTCAAAGGGTGCATTCCTGCTCGCCAGAAAGCGCGCCGATTCAGGCAATGTCGGCAGGAGGACGATCGCCATCATCAAGGTGACCAGACCCGCCATGATGAAAGCGGCTTCCCAGCCATGGGTCGGTGCAATGAGGTTCGTCAGCGGAGCC
>JAUIEG010000239.1 GCA_030428745.1 Alphaproteobacteria bacterium | reverse complement strand
CCGTCCTCGATATATTTCTTGGCGTTGTCCCAGGCGCCGCCGCCGGCCGTCATGGAGATGGCGACGAAGAGGCCCGTAACGATAACGCCGATCAGCATGGCGCCGACCGCAGACAAGGCTGCGACTTTACCAGCCACAGCCAGGACAACGAAATACACCACGAGCGGCGACAGGATCGGCAGCATAGACGGCACAACCATTTCCTTGATCGCAGCGCCCGTCAGCATGTTTACCGCGCGGGCATAGTCCGGCTTTTCAGTGCCCTGCATGATGCCCGGCTTTTCTTTGAACTGACGGCGCACTTCCTCAACAATGGCGCCGGCTGCGCGGCCAACGGCCTGCATGGCGATGCCCCCGAAGAGGTAAGGCAACAGGCCGCCAATCAGAAGGCCCGCGATCACATAAGGGTCGGACAGTGAGAAGGTCAGCTCTGTCATGCCTTTGAAGTAAGGATGCATGGTGGAGCCAGGCGCATTGGCGAGCGCGATGAAGTGCTCAATGTCTTTCGTATAGGCCGCAAACAGCACCAGCGCGCCAAGGCCCGCCGAACCAATTGCATAGCCCTTGGTGACGGCTTTGGTCGTGTTGCCGACAGCGTCGAGCGCATCCGTCGTGTCGCGGACCGAGCCTTCAAGGCCCGACATTTCCGCGATGCCGCCTGCATTGTCCGTAACCGGACCAAATGCGTCGAGCGCGACGATCATGCCGGCGAGCGCAAGCATGGTCGTAACCGCCGTCGCAATGCCGAAAAGGCCTGCGAGATTATAGGCGGTTACAATCGCCACAACGATGACGATCGCCGGAAGCGCCGTCGCTTCCATGGAGACCGCAAGGCCCTGAATGACGTTGGTGCCGTGACCGGACTCCGACGATTTCGCCACCGATTTCACGGGACGATAGGCGGTGCCGGTGTAGTATTCGGTGATCCAGACGATGAGGCCCGTGACGACGAGGCCAAGCACGCCGCAAAGGAACAGCGACAGGCCGGTGAACGGCGCGCCTTGTTCCGTCGATGCGATGGTTTCGGAAAAGCCGAACATCTGGAAGGTGACAATGCCAACCGCGATGAGCGAGGTGAGGCCGGTGACGATGAGGCCCTTGTAAAGCGCGCCCATGATGTTGGTTGAGCCTTTGCCGAGCTTCACAAAGAACGTGCCGAGAATGGACGTCACGATGCAAACGGCGCCGATGGCGAGCGGGTAGAACATGAAGGTCGAGGCGTTTTCCGTGAACAGAATCGACCCGAGAACCATGGTCGCCGCAACGGTCACCACATAGGTTTCAAAAAGGTCCGCGGCCATGCCGGCGCAGTCACCCACATTGTCGCCGACATTGTCGGCGATTGTGGCCGGGTTGCGCGGATCGTCTTCGGGAATGCCGGCTTCAACCTTGCCGACCATGTCGCCGCCGACATCGGCGCCCTTGGTGAAGATGCCGCCGCCGAGACGCGCGAACACCGAAATCAATGAAGCGCCGAGCGACAGGGCGATCAGGCCGTTCACCACCGAGCGGCTTTCCGGCGCGTGGCCCATGCCCACAGTGAGGATCGCGTAGTAGGATACAAGGCCGAGAAGCGCGAGACCGGCGACGAGCATGCCGGTGATGGCGCCCGCGTCAAACGCAACCGAAAGACCTTTTTGCAAGGATTCACTTGCGGCTTGCGTTGTGCGAACATTTGCACGCACCGAGACAAGCATGCCGATGAACCCCGCAGCGCCCGACAGGATCGCGCCGATGGCGAAACCGAAGGCCGGCACAAAGTCGAGTTTGAACGCCAGCAGAAGAACGATGAACACAACCGCGCCGGCGATGGCGATGGTTGTGTATTGTTTGTTGAGATAAGCCTGCGCGCCTTCCTGAATGGCGGCGGCGATTTCTCTCATACGGTCTGTGCCTGTAGGCAGCGACAACACCTTGTTCACGGTGAATGCGCCGTAGGCGATGGCAAGCAAGCCGGCCCCAATGACCAGCCAAAGCGCTAAGCTCATGTCTTAACCTCTCCTGAAAAAATATTTTTCTTGATTGATGGCCGCCGGCATGGCCGCAGCAACGGGATGCAACTCCCCGCGCGCGCTTCAACCAGCCCCCTGTTGATGTCGGCGCGGAACCTGACAAAGCCCTTGGGCAAAATCAACAAAAAGTTACGGGGCGGCAAAATGGGGCGCGATCCGGACTTCAGACGAAATCCGGAAAAGGCGAACGCAAGGCTCCGGTTTTCACCGGCGCAGCGGCGATCCTCACCTTATGCGCCGCCCTTATGACGTCGCGCCGCGGTTGCGCATCGCGTTGCGTGGATCAGCCTCGGTCAGCTCTTTAACCCAAGGGAATTTCTCGGCCATTTCGTCCGTATAACCAAGATTGCGGGCCGTAGGGCTGCGCGGCGCATCGGTTGTTTCGGGATAGAAAGTACCGAACGTCCGGTCCCAGAAAAATTCGGCGATCCCGTAATTGCCATTTTCATTGTGGAAGTGGTGCGCGAGATGGCGCCGCTTGATATCGCGCCAGAATTTCGACTTCGGTTCGAAAGCGAGATGTTCTCCGGCGTGGAGAAACTCCGTGTACATGGTCATCAACACCGTGCCGGCCACCGCCGCCGCAGCGCAGGGCAATCCGCCAATAAGCCAGCCAACAGGGCCCGCGATGAGCAGGATCGGCGGCAGCGTCGTATGAAGACCGCCGAAAAGCACAGATAAATCATTAGGATAGCGATGGTGATCGTAATGGACCCGCTTCCAAAGCCCGGCGAGCCACGGCGTCCGGTACATCCAGCTTCCATGCAGGATAAAGCGGTGCGTTATATACCAGGCGATGGGGAAAATCAGTGCGCCTATGCCAAATGACAGCAAAAACAGGGGGATAGACTGGATCGTGACGCCCCCGACAGCCAGCGCAGCAAGGAGGATCACAGCGTAAACCTGAATCGCCGGATAGGTCACATAGGCCTTCACCAGGTCATCGAAGGTCATCCGGTTGAGGAGATATTCCTCCTCTTTCCAGGCTTTATAGCCGATAAACAGGCGCATCGGGCGCTCCTCGCGGGGGTCAATGGGGCAATCCGAGCCGCCGCGGCCTCTGAAAGTCTCTGACAGTCTGAGCCGCAGACGGGTCGTTGCAGTGCGAAACTAAGCCCGCCGCCCCAATGGTTCAAGGAGCCAAGGCGCCGCAAATGGCGCAGCGGGATCAAATATCGCGGCCGGTTTGCAACAAGCTGTAACATCCGGCCGCAAATCTTGAAGCGGCTCACGCCCCGCGGGACTTGCCCGTTGACCCAAGGCCTTGTATCGGCTCAAGATTACTTGGGCCATATGGGTTAATTCATGAGGCCCGGGGCGAGGGGCATACGCCCGTGACGCGCCGCTTGCGGCGCATGCAGGCCGGCTTTCCGTCCGGCGGTTAAAAAGCCGGGATAGCCGGAGAGAGTGCGGGGCGTATCATGACCGTCAGTCAGCAAACGGAGCCTCAGATGGCGTTGCCGGGCCGCAATGCATCACTACCGCTGAAACGCAGCGGCTTTGCGACCGTCTGCGATGCGCTCGATTACGCCGCCCAGGGCGAGACTGGCTACACCTTCTTCAATTTGCGCGGCGACGTGGCCGCGACGTTGTCCTATGCGAAGACGCGGGAACGCGCGCTCGCGCTTGCAGCGAAACTCGCCGCCCGGTTCGAGCGCGGCGACCGCCTCGCCATCATCGCCGAGACAAGCCCGGAGTTCATCACAACCTTTTTTGCCTGCCAGTATGCAGGCCTAATCCCGGCGCCCATGCCCATGCCCGTCAATCTCGGCGGCAAGGACGGCTATATCAATCAGATCCGGCAGATGATCACAGGCGCGAAAGCCGCCGCCGCGATCGGGCCGGAAACCCTGCGCGAGTTTCTCGATGAAGCCGCAGGGCTTGCAGGCGGCGCGGCCGTTTACAGTTTCGCCGATCTTGAAGCGCTCGACGACAAGGGCGTGGAGCCGCAGCGCTTCGGGCCGGATGAATATTGCTATATTCAGTACTCGTCAGGTTCGACGAGCGCGCCCAAAGGCGTGATCGGCATGCAGCGTTCGGTCTGCGCCAATCTCAGCGCGATTGCGCGCGACGGCATGGGCCTTAAGCCCGGCGACCGCGCGACAAGCTGGCTGCCGCTTTATCACGATATGGGCCTCATCGGTTTTGTGCTGACGCCCATGACCGCGCAGGTGCCGGTTGATTTTCTGGCGACCTCTGACTTCGTGCGCCGCCCGCTTTTGTGGCTGCGCATCATGACGGACCAAAAAACGACGATCACCTACAGCCCGTCTTTCGGTTACGATCTCGCTGCGAAACGCTCCGCGCGCGCCGAACCCGGCGCCATCGATCTTTCCGCCATTCGCGTCGCCGGCATTGGCGGCGATATGGTCCGTCCGGAAGCCCTGAACGCCTTCGCCGAAGCCTTCGGTCCTCTCGGGTTCAAGCATAACGCTTTTACGCCGAGCTATGGCATGGCCGAAGCAACCCTCGCCATTTCCTTCCCGGAACTCGGCACGCCGGTGACCGTCGATGCAGTGGACATGCGCCATTACACGCGCTCGGGCGTCGCCCAGCCGGCGTCAGCGCTGACCTCTCCGGAAAACACCCGCGGCTTTGTATTGTGCGGAAACGCGCTGCCCGGTCATGAGATCATCGTCCGCGATGAAAACGGCGAGCCCTGCGAGGAGCGCCATGTGGGCCGCATCTACATCAAGGGGCCGAGCCTGACGCCGGGATATTTCTCCGACGCCGAGGCCACCAACGCCATGTATGACGGCGAATGGCTGGACACCGGCGATATGGGATATTTTCTCAATGGCCAGATTGTCATCACCGGCCGCGCCAAAGACCTCATCATCATCAACGGCCGCAATATCTGGCCGCAGGATATCGAATGGGCGGTTGAAAAAGTTGAGGGCGTGCGCGGCGGCGGCGTCGCAGCCTTTTCCGTCGATGACGGCCCCGATGGTAAATATCTGGGCGAACGAATCGTCGTCGTCGCCGAACGCCGCGGCATGAGCGCGGAAGCGCTTGCCGCGCTGAAGCGCGAAATCGCCAGCGTCGTCCAGAACGCCGTCGGCGCGCCGGCCGAAATCGTGCTCGCTCGTCCGCACT
>JAUIEG010000238.1 GCA_030428745.1 Alphaproteobacteria bacterium | reverse complement strand
GGAATCGGGTCATGTCTCGACGCATACGGTCGTGATGCGGTCAAAGACCGGCACGGTCCGTTATATCCGCGCGCGCACGCGTCGATAGAGGTAATCTATGTCCGAAGAAGAACTTCCCGAACTCCCTGACCGCCTGAGCGTCAATCCGAAGAGCCCGCATTTCAACGCGGATATCTTCCAGCGCGATATCGGCATCCGCATCAATGGTCAGGAAAAGACCAATGTGGAGGAGTACTGCGTCTCTGAAGGCTGGATTAAAGTGGCGGTTGGTAAAAGCGTGGACCGCAAAGGCAACCCGCTGACCATGACGCTAAAAGGTACGGTCGAACCTTTTTATAAAGATCGCAAATAGCCGCAAGAAACGGGCGGCGCGGTTCCAGCCGCTGCTTTAGGTTATCGGGAAAGCTGAAGGAGCTTTCCCATGTCTGCGCATCTTCGACTTGTACATCCCACGCCTCCGCAAGATGACGCCCGCTGGGCCGCTGTCGAGCGCCGCGACGCGTCCGCCGACGGCGCTTTCTGGTCCTGTGTCAAAACCACGGGCGTTTATTGCCGCCCTTCCTGCGCCGGCCGGCCGAAACGCGAGAATGTCTTCTTTGTCGAAACCCGCGGAGAGGCCGAAGCGGCGGGGTTCCGCCCCTGCAAGCGCTGCCGTCCTGAGCGGTTTGTTTCAGGCGCGCTCGAAACCCGGATCGATGAGATCAATTGGGCCCGCGCGCATGAAGCGCTCAATCTGCGAGGCTGGGCGCCCCTTGGACGGCTTTTAAGCGATGAGGAGTGCGCGTCGCTGATCGCCGGTTATAAAGAGGATGCGCAATATCGCTCTACGGTCGTCATGCGCCGGCATGGTTTCGGAGAAGGCGAGTATCGCTATTTCAATGAGTCCGGGTCGGAAATCGTGTCCGTTTTACGAGCGAGGCTTTATGAAAAACTGACGCCGGTGGCGAATGAATGGCTGACGCGCCTGAAGCAACAACGCGCGCCTTATCCTGCCAAACACAGCGCCTATCGCAAACGCTGCGCCATGGCCGGCCAGAAACGGCCGACACCGCTGATATTGAAATATGGGCCCGGCGATTATAACCGGTTGCATCAAGACCTTTATGGCGGCGAAGTCTTTCCGCTTCAGGTCGCAATTGTCCTGTCCCAGCCGGGCCGGAATTTTTCCGGCGGAGAATTCGTGATGACCGAACAGGCGCCGCGGCGCCAGTCCCGGGCGATGGTTGCGCCGCTGGAAAAAGGATCAGCCATCGCGTTCGCCGTGAATGAGCGCCCGGTCGAAGGGGCGCACGGCGTTTATCGCGTAAAGATGCGACATGGCGTCAGCGATATCCGAGACGGCGAGCGTTATTGCCTTGGCGTCATCTTTCACGATGCAGCCTAGGCGGCTTTAAGCTGCGGCCGTTTCGGCTCGCGCGTTCGGGCGTTTGAAGATCAAGGTCGCCGTCATGCCGCCGCCGACGCCGCCGGAAAAGGCGAAAGATGCGCCATTGGCTTCCGCGACGGAATTGACCAGCGCCAGACCGAGGCCGAGCCCTTCATGTTCTCTGGAGGCGGAGTTGTCCGCCTGCTGGAACGGTTTGCCCAGGCGGTCGAGAACTTCAGGAGGCGCGCCCTTGCCGGTGTCGGTGATCCGCACGGCGACCCGTTCCTGATCGCATTTGATGAGTATGCTCACATGACCGCCGTCCACGTTAAACTTCACGGCGTTAGAGAGAAGTTCGCGGACCGCCATGCTGACCTCATCCTGCCTGGCGAGGATATCGGCCTTCAGGCGCAGGGAATCGACGGAAAGGGTGACGCCTTTGTGGCGCGCCGTCTTGCGAATATTTTCCACTTCCGAATTGACGACGCGGACAATGTCCGCCGTTTCACTGACACCGTCGCCGGACTGAGAGGCGAGGCGCGTGAATTCAAGAATACGGTCGAGAACGGTCAATACCTGCTCGCCGCTGCCGCGAATATGTTTGACATAGTCGACAGCGTGTTCGGTGTCGGCAAGGCCGTTTTCCTGCTCGAGAAGGCGTGCGAAGCCGACAATATGATTGAGCGGCGTTCTCAGTTCGTGGTTCATCACGGAAAGAAACGCATCGCGCGCATTGTCGGCGTTGTCGGGCGCGGGCGCGAGGCTTTCGTCGATGACGTTATCGGCGCTCTGGAAAGCAAATTCATCAAGCGCCTGACGCAGCGCCGCCTTCAATTCGTCATTGTCGCAAGGCTTGCGGAAGAACCGCATGACGCCGCCTTCATTGACAGCGGCGATAGCGGTCTCCTGATCGGAATTGCCGGTCAGCATCAGTCGGCGGATCTGTGGCGCGCGCGCCTTGACGGCCTTCAACAGCTCGATGCCGTTCATGACCGGCATCTGCATGTCTGCGACGACCACAGCGATTTCCGGATCCTTGTCGATCATCTCCAGCGCTTCCGGCCCGCCAGTTGCGGTGACGATATTGAAGTCGAGTGAAAGCCGCCGGCGCAGGGCGGCGATCAGCTTTGGTTCATCATCGACGAGAAGAACTTTTTCAGGCTGCGATGTCATCATTAGACTCCCTTATGGGTTCTTGGAGTATGCTCTTGAGCGGCAATTCTATAAGGAAAGTCGTTGTGAAGCCGGGCTTGTCGACAAGGCTGAGCCTGCCGCCATGCCCTTTGACGATGCAGTCCTTGGCGAGCGCGAGCCCCTGGCCAGTGCCTTTGCCCACGGGCTTCGTCGTGAAAAACGGATCGAAGATTTTCTGTTTCAGCTTTTCCGGCACGCCGCATCCAGTGTCGCTAAGATAGATTGCGACATTCTCATCATCGCTGCGGGTTTCGATCTCGATGCGGCCGCGGTCTTGATCCGTCTCGTCAATGGCGTCGATGGCGTTGATGACCAGATTGAGGATCACCTGCTGGATTTGGCCCTTGCGGCAGCGCACGCGCTGCAGAGCGGGATCGAGCTTTGTCTCCACGTCGGCCGTGTTCTTGCGGCGATTTTTGCAGATGGCGAGAACATTGGTGACGATCGCGTTGACGTCAACTTCGTCTTTGTCGTCGGTGCCCGGATGGGCGAATTCTTTCATCAGGATGACGATGTCGCGCACTTGTTTGATGCCGTCGCGCGATTCATTGAGCGCCGCGCCGATCTCGGCGATTAGGTCTTTCAGATTCACGGATTGATTGAACTCGGTGACTTTCGCGACTTCATCAGGGCAGCAACCTGCCTCGGTCGCAGCCGCCCGCAACGCATCATAGAGTTTATAGCTTTTCCAGATGTTGCCCAGTCCGTCTTCGAGATAATCGAGATTGTCGCCGATGAACTGGATCGGCGTGTTGACCTCATGGGCGATGCCCGCCGACAAGGCGCCGATGGCTTCGAGTCGGCGGGCCTCGTCCATCTGGTTTTCCGTTTCCTTGCGCTTTTGTTCGGCGTTTACGCGCGGTGAAATGTCATGGAAGAAAACGAGGTAACGAATATTTTCGCCGATGGGGCCGACATAGCCGCGAATGTCTACGGGAAAGCTGTCTCCATTGTGACGGGCGGCGCGGCGGTTCTCGATAAAGAAGTGACCGGTGCGGCGGCGGCGCAGCTCCGCGCTGAGGCCGGGCAGGAAATCGTCGATAGTGCGTTTTTGCAGCGCCTTTTCATTCTGGCGAAGATGGCGCTGCGCGGCGGTGTTGCCGCTGCGGATACGAAAATCGTCATCACAGGTGACGATCATATCCGGCGCCACATCCATGATTTCCGACAAGAGCGTGTAGACGGATTTGAATTTGTCGGCTGACGCCTCAAGCTCGACGGTTTTCGTGTAAAGCTCGTTGGTCTTCTGCTCGAGAAGGTCCTCAGCGGCTTTGCGGCGTGCTTTTTCGCGCTCGACAATTTTGGCGAGCGTTTGCATTTCCTCGAGCAATGTGGCGTTCATATTCATCCGGAAGTCCATACGCTGACGCCCGCGGCGTTGGCCGCCGCAGTTGCCTCAGGATGAGTTAACAACCACAAGTTGATTATCTGCTTAAGATTATGACCATTAGGGTTAGCGGAATCTTGCCGGCCGGAGGGCCTGAGAGGCTGCTAACATCCCGATTTTGAGCCTCTGGAAAGTTTCTTCGCCTGACAGGGCCGAATCACCAAAAGCATGAGTCCATGATTGCCAGTTCCGCCCCCCAACAGCTGAAAACGCCCGCCAGCGCCCCGGTTATAGATTTGCCGGCCATGGGCGCGGCTGCGTCCGGCCGGCGCTGGCGCCTGCGCGAGGCGGACGCCGCTGTTGCAGAGGCCATCGCGGCATCCGGCAGAGACCCGGTGCTCGCGCGCATTCTCGCCGCCCGCGGCGTCAAAGCGGAAGATGTGGAGCGCTATTTGGCGCCCTCCCTGCGCGAGGAAATGCCGGACCCCTTCGTCCTGAAAGATATGGACCGCGCTGCGGAGCGGCTCGCCCGGGCCATTATCGATGGCGAGACCATCGGGGTGTTCGGCGATTACGACGTGGACGGGACGACGGCGTCGGCGATCTTGAAATTGTATTTCGACGCCGCTGGCGTGAAATCGCTCATCTATCTTCCGGATCGGATCAGCGAAGGCTATGGCCCGAGCGCTGACGCCTTCCGGTCTCTTCACCGCGACGGGGCGAGCCTGATCGTCACTGTCGATTGCGGCGCCGCGGCGCATGAGCCGATCGAAGAGGCGGCGCGCGACGGCGTCGACATCGTTGTGTTCGATCATCACCAGATGAGCGGCCCGCCGCCGGGAGGCGCTGCAGCGGTCGTCAATCCGAACCGTCCTGACGATGATTCCGGTCTCGGCAATCTTTCCGCCGCGGGCGTTGCGTTCATGGGCGCCGTCGCGCTCAATCGCGCCTTGCGGGAAGCGGGCTATTTCAAGGATCGCGCCGAGCCGAATTTGATGAGCCTCCTCGATCTGACGGCGTTGGGGCTCGTCTGCGACGTCATGCAGATTACGGGACTGACGCGCGTGATGGTGGCGCAGGGGCTTAAAGTCCTGGGCGGGGCCGGCAATCCGGGCCTGAAGGCGCTTGGCGCCAGGGCGGGCGTCAAGGGGCCGCCCTCGACCTATCATCTAGGCTTTTTGATTGGCCCACGGATCAATGCGGCCGGACGCATCGGCCACGCCAG
>JAUIEG010000237.1 GCA_030428745.1 Alphaproteobacteria bacterium | reverse complement strand
GGCATGTGTTGACCGGTTATGGCCGAGACGCCTTGGGCGAGCTTTGCAATCTCGTTTACACGCGCCACCAGACCTATAATCCGGGCTTCCGGTTGATCGTCGCCATCGGCTTTATTGCGCAAAAACTCGAACAGCCTTCCGCGCCGATCCAAAAAGCGCTGGCCGAAGCCAGACGCAATGCGAGCGCCGCCGAATGGGTGCTGGAGCATGACGTTGAAGAGTTGCTGGCGATGCCGCTCGCCGATGCACGCGCACGCCTGAAAATCGGCGAACCGAAAATCTACAACGCTATCCCCGATGAAATTAAACGGACGTTGTTGAAACCGAAAGTGGCTGAGACCCAGGCCGAACGGGAAAGAGCGGCGCGAGAGCGCGCTGCGCTGCAAGCCGGCTAAGGCTTTCCAGAGGCTACAACATTCCTATATAGCGCGGCCATGAACCATGATTGCCGCCTTTATCTGATCACGCCGCCAGCGATCGCGAATCTCGATGGGTTCAGCGAGGACTTCGCGCGCGCCCTTGACGCGGGCGATGTCGCCTGCGTGCAGTTGCGCCTGAAATCGCCGGACGGCGTTGCGGCGAGCGACGATGAAATTCTGCGCGCTGCCGAAAAGCTCTTGCCCATTGCGCGCAAGCACGACGTCGCTTTCCTGATCAACGATCGGCCCGATCTCGCCCTCAAATGCGGCGCCGACGGCGTTCATGTGGGCCAGTCGGACGCCAGTTGTAAAAAGGCGCGGGCGCTTCTCGGCGATGACGCCACCGTGGGCGTCACCTGTCACAATTCGAAACACCTGGCGCTCATCGCAGGCGAGGCCGGGGCGGACTATGTCGCCTTCGGGGCCTTTTTCCCGACCCAGACGAAAGAGGCGCCCACACAGGCGGACCCGGCGCTGATCGAATGGTGGAGCTTCGCGACGACCCTGCCTTGTGTCGCCATTGGCGGGATTACGCCGGAAAATTGCGGGCCCCTGGTGCGCGCAGGGGCGGATTTCCTCGCCGTTTCGGGAGCGGTCTGGTCCCATGAAGACGGCCCCGCTGCAGCGGTGAAGGCGTTCCACGCCGCCATTAACGCCGCCTGATCTCGAAAATCACTGCGCAACCGGTATCGTTCTTGCACGGCTCCCCGCAGAACCTTGAGGAGCATCAATATGAGCCTGCGCTGGATCTTAGTGGCCGCCTCTGTCGCCACCGTCGCCCTGTGCTTTACGGCCGCCTTTATGGAAGGCGCCAATCTGGCCATGGCCGCGGCAAGCTAGTCTCCCGCGCCGAAGCGCCTTAACAAACGCGTCATGAGGCGCGTTTTTTTCACTCTCCTTGCCTGCGTGATGCTGACGCCCGCCGCGGCGCAGGATCCTGACGTTCCCAAAGCCTTCGACCTTCTGCTCGCCGGCGAGTATGACGCCGCGCTTGAGCTCGTCCGCCCATTGGCGGAAGCGGGCGACGCTGAGGCGCAGCACCTTCTCGGCTATCTCTATGAAAACGGCCTCGGTGTTGAAAAAGATCTTCAGCATGCGGTCGATCTCTATGCGACGGCCGGAACCGCCGGCCAGCCCGATGCGCAATTCGCGCTTGGGGAACTGGCGCGCACCGGCGCGGGCGTGCGCAAGAGCGCCGAAACGGCGGCGGGCTGGTACCGCCTTGCGGCGCGGCAGGGCCATGCGCGCGCCAAGCTCCGCCTTGGCGTGATGCATCTCGAAGGAAACGGCGTCGAAGAAGACAAGGCGCGCGGGGTAAAATATTTCATGGAGGCGGCGGAGGACGGCGAGCCGGAAGCGCAGCGCAATCTCGCCATCGCCTATCTGTCCGGCGACGGCGTCGCCGGCAATGACCGCCTGGCCGCGCAATGGTTCGCCAAAGGCGCTGACGGCGGTGACGCGCTCTCAGCCTATAATCTCAGTCTCATGCTGCAATCGGGCCGGCTCGGGCCCCCCGATCTCAATGCGGCGGCCGCGCGGATGCATCAGGCGGCGGAGGCGGGCTTCGCCCCAGCCATGACCGGCTTGGGGCTGTTGCTTCACGGCGGCGCCAAACTCGATGAGGACGCCGGTCACCCGGCCGACTGGTTTGAGCGCGCGGCCGAGGCGGGCGACAGCCAGGGACGGTTCCTTTATGCGGTCGCCCTGACGCAAGGCGATGGGCGTGAAAAAGACCCGGAAAGCGCGAAGCTTCTGGTGGACGACCTCATCGCCGATCCCGCCGTCGATCCGGCGATCAAAGAGGATGCGGAAAAACTCCGTAAGGAGCTCGCGCGAAACAACTGATTCTCCTTTTGTTCTTGGGGGGAACCGCACTATGGTCCCGCCATGAGCGCAGTGATTCGCATTTTGGGCGTCGATCCCGGCTCGGCGGCGACCGGCTGGGGCGTTGTCGAGAGCGCCGGTGCGCGGCTTTCCTATGTGGCCTCGGGGGTGATCCGCCCGAAACGCGGGAGCGCCCCGGCGCAAAAGCTCGCCGTGATTTTTGATGGGCTGAAAGAGTTGATCGTGGAATTTGCGCCCCATGAGGCGGCGGTGGAGGAGACTTTCGTCAACGCCAATCCGCGCGACGCGCTGGTGTTGGGACAGGCGCGGGGCGTCGCGCTCTTGGCGCCGGGCCTCGCCGGACTGACCGTCGCCGAATACGCCGCGAACTCGGTGAAGAAATCCGTCGTGGGCAAAGGCCATGCGGATAAAACGCAAGTGGCGGCTATGGTGAAGGTGCTGCTTCCCAAATGTGGGAGCCTTGCGAGTGACGAGGCGGATGCGCTCGCCGTCGCCATCTGTCACGCGCATCACTCAAGTTTTCGCAAGTTGGAGGCGTCGTAAATGATCGGCAGGTTGAAAGGCGTTGTGATTTCTCTGGCGGAAGACACCGCCATCATCGACGTGAACGGCGTCGGGTATGAAATCTACGCCGCGCCGCGTGTCTTGCAGACTTTGCATCCCGGCGACGAGGCGACGCTTTCGATTGAAACATTAGTGCGCGAAGATCTGATCCGGCTGTTCGGTTTTCCGTCTGAGAATGAGCGTCAGGCGTTTCGTCTGTTGCAAAGCGTGCAGGGTGTCGGCGCCAAACACGCGCTCGGCCTGTTGCAGGTGTTGACGCCGTCGGAGCTTTACGACGCCGTGACGGCCGAAGATGTGACGGCGGTTTCCCGCGCGCACGGGGTGGGCAAAAAACTCGCCCAACGCATCGTCACTGAATTGCAGTCAAAGGCGGGCGCGCTCGCTGGCGCGACCGGCGAAGTTATCGCCATGGCCGCGCGCAAAAAGGTTGCTGCTGCGGCGCCGTCCGATCCTGCGCTGGCCGCGAAAGCGGACGCGGTGTCGGCGCTCGCTAATCTCGGCTATGACGGGGTGGAGGCGCGCCGCGCCGTTGCAAGAGCGGCGGACGGGCTCGACGCGCCCGGTGTGGAAGCGCTGATCAAGGCGGCGCTGAAACAACTGGCGGCGGCGTGAGGGGGAAGAATTTTCGGGAGGACATCATGGCCGATAAGATTACAACATACTCGCGGCGCGCTTTGTTTCTTGGGCTTGCCGCAAGTTCTGCTAGCTCCACGGCACTTGCTGCCACAAACTGCGATGCACGTGAACGGTTTATAGTATTTAAAGTAGCTGAAAATGATTGGAGATGGCGGTTATGCTCAGGAAATGGGCAGCAGATTGCTGAACACAAACAGCGATACAATAGTAAGCAAGCATGTAAGGACGGAATTCGAACAGTACAACGGTACCATAAGGCGCCGATAGTTGATGAAGATGGTTGTGGTGCTGACTGCAAAAAATACTGAGCAACTTGTTGGCTCATTTAGCGTGGAAGAATAAGTGGCTGAACCTGCTTACAATGACGACCGGCTGATCGACGGCGAGCGCAAAATCGAAGACGCCGATGCGGCGCTGCGCCCGAAAAAGCTCGATGATTTCGTGGGCCAGCCCAGCGCGAAGGACAATCTCCGCGTTTTTGTGCAGGCGGCGCGCTCACGCGGCGAGGCGCTCGACCATGTGCTGTTTCATGGGCCGCCGGGCCTCGGCAAGACGACGCTGGCGCAGATCGTCGCCAATGAACTGGAAGTGAGTTTCCGCGCGACCTCGGGCCCGGCGATCACCAAGCCCGGCGATCTCGCGGCGCTGCTGACTAATTTGGAAGCCGGCGATGTGTTGTTCATCGACGAGATTCACCGTCTCTCGCCCCATGTCGAAGAAGTCCTCTATCCGGCGATGGAGGATTTCGCCCTCGATCTCATCATCGGCGAAGGCCCGGCGGCGCGGTCGGTCCGCATCGATCTGCCGCGTTTCACGCTGATCGGCGCCACGACGCGTTCGGGATTGCTCGCAAAGCCATTGCTCGACCGATTCGGCATTCCGGTGCGCCTCGATTTTTATTCGGAAAAAGATTTGGCCCATATCGTCTCGCGCGGTGCGGGTCTTCTCAACGCTGAGATGTCCGCCGACGGCGCCGGAGAGATTGCGCGCCGCGCGCGCGGAACGCCTCGCGTCGCCGGGCGGCTCCTTCGCCGGGTGCGCGATGTGGCGACGGTCGAAGGGGCCGGTCTCATCGACGCGAAGGTCGCCGACAAGGCGCTGAAGCGTCTGGAAATCGACAAGCTCGGCCTCGACCCGCTCGACCGGCGTTATCTTCGTCTGATTGCGGAGCATTTCGGTGGCGGCCCCGTGGGCGTCGAGACCATCGCCGCCGCGCTCGCCGAAGCGCGCGACGCGGTGGAGGATGTAATCGAACCGTTCCTGTTGCAGCAGGGCCTCATCCAGCGCACGCCGCGCGGCCGCGTTCTCTCCGCAACCGCCTGGACGCATCTGGGATTGCCCGCGCCAAAGGGCGGCGGTTCGGAGTTGTTCGAATAACTCTTCCCGATCATTCCCGCGAAAGCGGGAACCCAGGAATGGAAACAGAGAGTTTCGTATGGATCCCCGCTTTCGCGGGGATGATCGGAGGATGAATTGATTCAATTTAGTCATCGAATAGTGACCATTCCCGCCTAGGCTTCCTCCCGCAAAATCGGGGAGGCGCACCATGAGCGGACAAATCTGGCTGACGCTGTTTTTCGGACTGTTTCTTGCCATCGGAGCGGGGATGCTGTTCTGGGGCGGGCGATCTTATTATTACTCGCAACAGGCATCGCATTGGCCGA
>JAUIEG010000236.1 GCA_030428745.1 Alphaproteobacteria bacterium | reverse complement strand
CGGCAACGCCGGGCCTGGCGCAAAATCCTGCGCCCGCCGATCCTGATCCTGTCATCGAAACCGCGCCGTCGGGCGCCAGCGACGGCGAAATCGCCGATCGCATTGGCGATATCTTCGCGGAAATCGATACGCTTCAGCATGTGGAGGCGTCTGTCGCCTCGGGCGTCGTCACCCTGTCCGGCGAGACCCAGACCGCAGACGCCGCCGCTCGCGCCGTCGCCATCGCCGCGCGCATTAATGGGGTCGTCACCGTCGAGAATGAAATCGAACGGGACGTTTCGGTTTCCACCCGCCTGACCCCGGCGGCGGGACGAGCGGAGACATTTTTTCGCGATGTCGTGCGCTCCCTGCCGCTTCTCTTACTCGCCCTCGCTGCTTTCGCCGCCATCGCTGCATTGGGCTGGCTGGTTAGCATATGGCGCTGGCTGTGGCGGCACATCACGCCAAACGCTTTCATTGCAGAGATCGCCGCCTCGACCGTTCGCGGCCTCTTTTTCATTCTCGGCGCGATCGCCGCCCTGAGCCTGCTCGATGCAACGGCGCTGCTTGGCGCTTTTCTCGGCGCGGCTGGCGTGATCGGCCTCGCAGTCGGCTTTGCCGTGCGCGATACGATTGAAAACTACATCGCCTCGATCATGCTGTCCCTGCGACAGCCCTTCCGCCCCAACGATCATGTTGTGATCGACAACAAGGAAGGCCGGGTCATCCGCCTCACCTCTCGGGCGACGATCCTGATGACTCTGGAGGGCAATCATCTTCGCATACCGAATGCGAGCGTCTTTAAAGCCGTGATCCTCAACTACACCCGAAATCCCGAGCGGCGTTTCGATTTTGAGCTTGGCGTCGACGCCGACGACGATCCGATCGCCGCCATCGAAACCGGCGTCAATGCGATCGCCGCGCTCGACTTTGTCCTGAAAGATCCGCCGCCCATTGGGTTCATCAAGGTGGTCGGCGATTCCAACATCGTCATTTTCTTCGCCGCCTGGATCGACCAGCGCGAAGCCGACTTCGCCAAAACCCGCAGCATCGCCGTCTCCGCCGCCAAGGACGCGCTGGAAGACGCCGGTTTCGCCCTGCCCGAGCCGATCTATCGCCTGCGCTTTGACGACAAGGCCCCGGCTTTCCTGCAGGAAAAAGCCGCAAGCCTCACAACGGGAGCGGCGCCCCAGGAAAAGCCGAAAAAGCCCGAACGGACAGCCAAGACGGCGGATGTCGCGCCCGACACCCACCTTGAAGAAAAGGTGGAGGAGGAACGCCGCGAGGAGCCGCAGGGCGATCTTCTCTCGCCCAGCGCGCCAGTGGAATAGACATAAACCAGTCGACGGCGTGACCGGCGCAGCGTTAAACTCCGGGCATGTGCTTTTCCGCTGCCGCCAGCTTTACCGCCTCCGCGCTTCTCGCAGGCGTCGGCGCGGCGACGCTGGCTCAGAGGCCAAAGCCGAAAGACCTGCCCTTTGCTGCAATCCCCATTATCTTCGCCGCCCACCAAGCGATCGAAGGCGTTATCTGGCTATCGGTGAATGGCGGAAACGCGCCGCCCAACAGCCTTGTCGTCGCTTATCTTCTGATCGCGCAAATTCTGTGGCCCGCCTATATTCCGTTCTGCGTCATCGCGATGGAGCCGAAACGGCGACGCAGGCCGGCCTTGTGGATTCTTCTGGCGGCGGGCCTGTTTGTTTCCGGCGCGCTCGCCATTATCCTGGCGCAGCACCATTACACTGTCGAAGCGGTAGCTGACGGGCTGCGCTATGCGACCGATCATGAATTCGAACGGCGGCTGCTTGAAGTCTATTTGCTGGCCGTCATCGCGCCGCTGTTTTTATCGCGACATCTCTATGTGGTTGCTTTCGGGGCGGTTACGCTTATCGGGGCTATCGTGACCATCCTCGCTTTTTATTTCGCCGCGGCGTCGGTCTGGTGTTTCTTCTCAGGGCTCGCAAGCGTTCTCGTTTATCTCCATGTGCGACGAGCGCGCCTGAATGGCGACGTTTCCAAAGCGTCAACATAGATTGAAGCGGCGTAAACGTCGCTGGCAGCCAACGCGTGAAAGCGCTAATCGCCCGCCAAGGGCGAATAAACATTGCGCTGTTCGTGGCAGAAGCTTCCAAAGACCCGCATGGCCGGCATCGCGCCGCATGAAACGGCGACACAAAATACGGCGACAATTAGGCTCGCGGTTTCGCGTTTTTACTGTCGCACCGAATCGTAATCGATGTTATATTATTCGCACACGAGCCAAAAATACGAAACGAAATGTTAGGGGCCCTTCGGTTAACCTTGTTTCGCATGCCTGATCGGCGTGCGTGCGTAACAGAGTTTTGCATTGGGGTTCGCCGAAAGGCGGGGACGGGTAGTCAAAGAAAAGACAAAGCGGCGACTTTTTATTGCGGCAGGCAAAAATAAAATGACGGGAAGCAATCACAAAGAAGCGAATGGAATGGCGATGCGCCATGCTTGCTTCATGATGAAAGCAACCCATATCAATTGCAGAAAGCCGGTAAAGCCAGAGAAGGCGCCACAGTATGAAATCGCCATTGTTGGTGGCGAGGTTGGGTAGTGCGAACGGGGGCGCTGGTTTTTACCAGCGCCTTTTTTAATTCAAAAATCGCGGCGGAGCCCCGCGATCTGAGCGAGTGAAAAGTGAGCGTGCGAACATGACCGAACAGACCCTCGATGTTTTTGACGTTTTCTCCGAAAACTACACAAAGCTGAAGCAGGAGGCGATGAGCCTGCGCGACTACCTGCTTGCCGCGCGCGACGACGAGATGCTCTACGCATCGCCCGCCGAACGCATGGTGAAAGCCATTGGCGAACCAACTCTTGTCGACACATCGAAAGACCCGCGTCTCGCCCGCATCTTTTCCAACCGCACCATTCGCCATTACAAAGCCTTCGAAGGCTTTTACGGCATGGAGGACACGATCGAGCGCATCGTCTCCTTCTTCCGTCACGCGGCGCAAGGGCTCGAAGAAAAGCGCCAGATCATCTATCTCCTCGGCCCTGTTGGCGGCGGCAAATCCTCACTCGCTGAACGCCTCAAGGACATGATGGAGACCTATCCGATCTATGTTCTGAAAGCCGGCGACGAAATCTCGCCCGTCTTTGAAAGCCCGCTCGGCCTTTTCCAGTCGGAAGAACTGAAAAGCCTCCTCGCGGAAAAATACGGTATTGAACAACGCCGGCTGAACGGCCTGATGAGCCCATGGGCGGTCAAGCGCCTCGATGAGTTCGGCGGCGACATCTCCAAATTCGAAGTGGTGCGCATCTTCCCGTCGAAGCTGCGCCAGCTCGCCATCGCCAAGACCGAACCGGGCGACGAAAACAATCAGGATATTTCAGCGCTTGTGGGCAAGGTCGATATCCGCAAGCTTGAGCATTTCTCTCAGGACGACACCGACGCCTATTCCTATTCGGGCGGCCTTTGCCGCGCGAACCAGGGCCTTCTGGAATTCGTCGAAATGTTCAAGGCGCCGATCAAGGTGCTGCACCCGCTCCTCACTGCGACGCAGGAAGGCAATTATGTGGGCACCGAAGCGCTCGGGCCGATTCCGTTCACCGGCGTCATCCTCGCGCACTCCAACGAAAGCGAATGGCAGGCGTTCCGCAACAACAAGAATAACGAAGCCTTCCTTGACCGCATCAATGTGATCAAGGTGCCTTACTCCTTGCGCGTCACCGAAGAGCGCCAGATCTATGAAAAGCTGCTCGCCAGCTCTGAATTGAGCGAAGCGCCCTGCGCCCCGGAAACGCTTGACCTTCTGTCGCGCTTCTCGGTGCTCACGCGCTTGCGCGAGCACGAAAACTCAAACCTTTATTCCAAGTTGCGGGTCTATGACGGCGAAAAGCTGAAAGACACAGACCCGAAAGCCAAGACCATGCAGGAATATCGCGACGCCGCCGGCATCGACGAAGGCATGGACGGCATTTCCACCCGCTTCGCCTACAAGGTGCTGTCTGAAACCTTCAACTTCGACACCGACGAAGTCGCCGCCGATCCGGTGCACCTCATGTATGTGCTCGAAAACGCCATCAAGCGCGAGCAATATCCGGACGAGACCGAGAAGCAATATCTCGACTTCATCAAGTCCGAACTCTCCCAGCGCTATGCGGAGTTCATCGGCAAGGAGATCCAGAAGGCCTATCTCGAAAGCTATGCGGAATACGGCCAGAATCTTTTCGACCGCTACATCTCCTATGCGGATGCGTGGATCGAGGATCAGGACTTTAAAGATCCCGACACAGGCCAGCTTCTCGACCGCGCGACTCTCGACGCCGAGCTTTCGAAAATCGAAAAGCCGGCTGGGATCGCGAACCCCAAAGACTTCCGCAACGAGGTCGTGAAATTTGCGCTTCGGGCGCGTGCCAATAATGAAGGCATGAACCCGAAATGGACGTCCTATGAGAAACTGCGCAATGTCATCGAAAAGCGCATGTTCTCCCAGGTGGAAGACCTGCTTCCGGTCATCTCCTTTGACTCCAAGAAAGATTCGGAGACCGAGGCCAAGCACGAAAATTTCGTCAGCCGCATGGAAGACCGGGGTTACACGCCGCGCCAGGTCCGCCGGCTCGTCGAATGGTATATGCGCGTTAACAAAGCTGGATAAGGGTTGTGGGGACAGGTTGTAGGTTGCAGGATTAAAGTTCCCGTAGTTCCGACAGCCTGCAAACCGCAAACGACAACCAATGAACTCTTTCCACTTCATCGACCGGCGCAAGAATCCCAAGGGCAAGTCCCTTGGGAACCGTCAGCGTTTCCTGAAACGCGCCAAGGCGCAGATCAAGGAAGCGGTGAATAAATCCCTGCGCGAGCGCTCCATGAAGGAACTCGACAAGGGCGAGAAAATCTCGATTCCGTCGAAGTCGACCGGCGAACCGCGCTTTACCCATGACCGGGAGAAAGGCGCGCGCGAGGCGGTCCATCCCGGCAACAAGGAATTTTCCGCCGGGGACAAGATCAAGAAACCGCCCAAGGGCGCGGGCCGCGGCAAGGGCAAGGAAGCAAGCGACTCGGGCGAAGGCGAAGATAGCTTCCAGTTCACCCTGACTCAGGACGAATTTCTCGACATCTTTTTCGAAGACCTCGAACTGCCGAACCTCGTCAAGCGCTCCCTGAAAGAGATCAAATCCT
>JAUIEG010000235.1 GCA_030428745.1 Alphaproteobacteria bacterium | reverse complement strand
CGTTTTGCCGTGCATCAGCCGCTCGGCGCGGGCGATGACGCCGCCAAAGCTCTGGGCGATAGACTGCATCCCCAGGCAGACGCCGAACACCGGCGCGCGGCGTTCAGCCGCGAGCTTCACCAGGTCTAGGCAGATCCCTGCCTCGTTGGGCGTACAGGGCCCCGGGGACAGCACAATCGCCTCGGCCCCCATCTCCAGCGCCTCCGCCGCCGTCAGGGCGTCATTGCGGACAACCTTCACTTCTTCCCCCAATTCCCCGATCAGGTGAAAAAGGTTGAAGGTAAAACTGTCATAGTTGTCGATCAGCAGGATCATTGGGCCCGAGAATCAGTAATAGTGATCTGTTGGGAGAATGATTTAACGCCGATGCGAAAGGGCGCAAGCCTTTGTTTTTGCATGTGGCGGCGGGAACGATGACGCGAATGCGCGCAAAGAGAATAAAACGCGTCCGGTTTCCCGGCGAAAGCGCAGGCAACGCCGGGCTGATCGCCACCATTGCGATGGCGTTCGCCGGGGTTCTGGTGGGCGCGCTTTCCGCTTATCTCGGCCAGCGCGGCGCAACCGCCGCCGCTATTGTCCGCGCGCCGTCCGAGCAAACCGAAGTCGCTGAAAACCCGGCGCGTGTTAAGCGCGACCGGATCATCGCGGAGATCGTTTCCGGCGCGCCGGAGCGATTGCGGCCGCCGGACGGGCAATTGCCTGCCTATGCAGCGCCAGCCGCACGGCCCAGGATCGTCATCATTATTGACGATATGGGGGTCGATCGACGCAACACCGAGCGAGCGCTGACGCTTCCCGGGCCAGTGACCTATTCGTTCCTGCCTTACGCGCGAAAGGTGCGCGAGCTTGCTGCGGCGGCGCGAAAAGGCGGCGCAGAAATTATGCTGCATCTTCCCATGGAGCCGCGCGGCGACGCCGATCCCGGATCACATGCGCTGAAAGTCGACATGACAGGCGGTGAGTTTCTGCAAACGCTTGAATGGAACCTCGACCGTTTCGAAGGCTACACGGGCGTAAACAACCATATGGGCTCGAAAGCCACCGAAGACATCGCGGCCATGAAGACGCTGCTCGGTTATCTCAATCATCGCGGTGTCTTTTTTCTCGACTCGGTGACGACGCCGGACAGCGCGGCGCGCCAGGCGGCGACCGAGCTTGGCGTTGAGATTTTTGCTCGCGACGTTTTTCTCGATAATGAGGTCGGCGATACGGAGTCGGTGAAGGGACAACTGGTCCTTGCAGAGCGTATTGCGCGGGAGACCGGCTACGTTGTCGCCATTGGCCATCCGCGACCGGAAACGCTGGAGGTTCTGGGCCCCTGGCTGACAACGGCGCCGGCGCGCGGATTTGAACTTGTGTTTGCGAGCGCCTTGCGGCGGATCGATAGCAGCGCCGCTCAACCGCAAGCTTTCGCGGCGGCGCCGGGGCTTCGTTTATAAGCCAAAAAAAAAGAGCGCCGAAGCGCTCTTTTTCCCAGGGAATGATTCCCGAAGCTTAGGCCGCTTTTTTCTCGGCGATATAGGCGTCGACCAGCTCTTCCAGGATCGGGAGGGCGACCGCGCCGTTTTTCAGGACGACATCGTGGAAGTCTCGAATGTCGAAATCATCGCCCAGCGCCTTTTTCGCCTTATCGCGCAGATCGAGAATCTTGATCATGCCGATCTTGTAGGACAAAGCCTGGCCGGGCGTGTCGAGATAACGCTCGACTTCCTTGGTGGCGTCTTCCTCGGTCATCGGATTGTTGTCGAGCATGTACTGGATCATTTCCTCGCGCGTCCATTTCTTGGAATGGCCGCCGGTGTCGACCACAAGGCGGCAGGCGCGCAGCATTTCGTTCTGCAGCCGGCCAAAATCCTGCATCGGATCGGTGAAACGCCCTTCCTCTTTCGCCAGCCTTTCGGCGTAAAGCCCCCAGCCTTCCGTATAGGCGCCAAAGAAGGCGAATTTCTGGAAGGTGGGAACGCCGGTCAGCTCTTGCTGGATGGCGATCTGGAAATGGTGGCCCGGCGCGCCTTCATGATAGGCGATGGTTTCCATTTCGTGCTTCTGTTTGGTGGTCATGTCTTTGAGATTGACGTAATAGATGCCGGGACGCGACCCATCCGGGGACGGACGGTTATAGAATGCGATTGGCGCGGTTTCTTCGCGCCATTCTTCAACCTTGCGCACTTCCAGCGGGGCTTTCGGCAGAATGTTGAAGTATTTGTCGACGTCAGCGTAAATCGAGTCGATATAGGCTTTCGACTGATCGAGATAGGCCTGCTGTCCTTCCTCTGTATTCGGGAAGAAGTTCGACGGATCGGTGCGCAGATGGTCGAAGAACTCTGAAAGCGTGCCGTCAAAGCCCACCTGCTGCATGATCTTCTTCATTTCCTTACGGATGCGTTTCACATCCTTCACGCCGATCTTATGAATTTCCGCGGCGCTAAGGTCTTTTTCGCTGGTCCAGAAGGAAATGCGATTTTCGTAATATTCCTTGCCCTGCGGCAAGGCCCATACGCCGTTGGGGCCATGTGACTGGTCGCGCAAAGACGCGACTTTTGCGACGAATTTATCATAGGCGGTTTTATAGGGGCCGGTCAGCGCCGCTTCCGCTTCTGAAACGAGACGCGCCTTTTCGGCGGCGCTGATATCAAGCGCTTCAACCTTCGTTTTGAAATCTGCGTAGATCGCATTGTCCTCACCGCTGTCGTCGAAAGGCGCGCCTTTGGTCATGTTGGCGCTGTCTTCCAGGACAGGATCGAAGGAGAACGATGTCGGCACGATGCCGCGCTCGGCGGCCATATCGACGCCTTCAATCAATTGATCCATAGCGACGTCGATTTTGTTGAGCCGTGAGATATAGGCTTCAGCATCGGAGACATTGGCTACGCTATGAATGTTTTGAAGAAACGTCGCGGGAAAGCTCGCCGGATTATTCATCGTTGAAAAGGCGTAGCCATGAAAGCGGTAATCAAAATCTTCGACGGCGCGCTGTTGGAGAAATTCAAAAATCCGGTAGCTGACTTTCGACTGTTCGGAGAGCTTATCGTAGTCGAATTCCGCATGGAGACGGGCGAGGTCGTCTTTGGTTTCCTCATTCTGACGGATCGCTTCGGCGTCGGAGAAATCGTCCCATTCGCCATAGCGCTCCGTCTTCATCCCAAGCTGGGCCTGGAAGATCGGGCTGTTGGCGAGATTGCGCTGGAAGATTTCCTCGAAAAAGGCCGAGAGACGCTCATCTTCGGTTTGCGCGGCTTCAGCGGCGACGGGTTCGGCGGCTTGTGCGTAAGCGTGCGCGCCGGCGAGCGCGGCGAAGGCGGTTGTCGCCGCCAGCGCGGCTTTGAGAGATTTCATCATAGGGTGCCCCTTGCATGGTGCTAGAGCGCGCCCGAGTGCGCGCTGGTTGAGCCGGTTGTAATCCATATCGCCGTTAAGAGCCGATGGCTTTATCGCAAGGCGCAGGCGATTCGTCGCAAAAACGCCGCGCTTAGCCCCGAATCAACGATTGCCTTCACGGGCGAGGGCCGATCTGGCGGCGGCGAAAAGCGCCTTCGCTTTGTTTTCGCATTCGGCCTGTTCCGAAGCCGGATCGGAATCCGCGACGATCCCGGCGCCCGCCTGCACATACATGGTTCCGTCTTTGACAACAGCGGTTCGTAGCGCGATGCAGGTGTCCACATTGCCATTGGCGGAGAAATACCCGATGGCGCCGGCGTAAACCCCGCGCGCATCTTTTTCCAGCTCATCGATGATCTCCATGGCGCGGATTTTCGGCGCGCCGGAAACTGTGCCTGCCGGAAAGCCGCTGACGACGGCATTCACCGGATGTTCGCCATCGCGCAGGCGGCCCACCACATTGGAAACGATGTGCATGACATGACTGTAGCGCTCGATAGAGAACTGTTCTGTCACCTTTACGGAGCCAACCGCCGCAGACCGTCCGACATCGTTGCGGCCAAGATCGAGCAGCATCAGATGTTCCGCGCGCTCTTTCGGATCGTTGATGAGCTCTTCCGCAAGCCGGTTATCTTCTTGCGGCGTGGCGCCGCGCGGACGCGTGCCGGCGATGGGGCGGATGGTGATTTCACCGTCGCGCACGCGCACCAAAATCTCCGGGCTTGATCCGATGACGGAAAACTCGTCGAAATTGAAATAGAACATGAAAGGCGAGGGGTTTGATCGCCTGAGCGCGCGGTAGAGGGAAAAGGGCGGCGCCTCGAACGGCCGCGAGAAACGCTGGCTCAGCACCACCTGAAAAATATCGCCGGCGCCGATATAGTCTTTTGCCCGCGCGACCATCGCCTTGTAATCAGCCACTTCGGTGTTCGACGTTTGCGGCGCGTCCAGCGACGCTTCATCAACCGCGCCGCGCGCCTCGGCCAATGGCGCCTGCAAATCCGAAATGGCGTCGGCAAGACGTTCTGAGGCGCGGGAATAGGCGGCGCGAGCCGATACGCCCGGCTCGGGACGCACGGGCGAGAACAGGCTGATCTCCTGACGCACATTGTCAAAGATCGCGACAATCGTCGGGCGAATGAACAGGGAGTCCGGCGCGCCGAGACCGCTTTCCGGTTTCGGCCCCAGGCGCTCCATCTGGCGCACCATGTCATAGCCGAGATAACCGAAAACGCCGGCGGCCATGGGCGGCGCGCCTTCGGGCGGCGTCAGTTCGGATTCGGCGAGCAGCTTTTTCAGATTGTCTAGCGCTGCTCCATCTTCCGGTTTGAAGGCGTGCACATCCGCAGCCGCGTCGCGGTTGATTTCCGACTGCGCGCCATTGGCGCGCCAGATGACGTCCGGCTTGAAACCGATCACGGAGAAACGGCCGAGCTGTTCACCGCCTTCAACCGATTCCAAAAGAAACGCGTTCTTGCGATTGGCAGCGAGCTTCAGATAGGCCGATACCGGCGTTTCGAGATCGTTGACGAGGCTGCGCCAGACCAATTGCGGCCGCCCGTCAGCGTAAGCCCTTTCAAAACGCTCAAAATCAGGGCTAACGCTCACAGCTTGCTAGAATCCGTCGCTAAAGATGGCGTCGATCTGGGTCTGGTTGATTTTGACGCCGTAATCTTCACGAATGCCGTCGACGAAAGCTGAAATCAACTCCTGATCGAGTTGCATCCCCACCAGCTCCGCGAGACGTTCTTCTTCCGGCGG
>JAUIEG010000234.1 GCA_030428745.1 Alphaproteobacteria bacterium | reverse complement strand
TTTCAGCAGACGCCGCACGGGAGATCGGACTGCAAAAAGCCTCATTTTACAGGGATATCTTCCCTTGCGGATTCTTTCGCTGAGGCGGGCTGCGCCGCCGCGAGAATTTCGGGCAGCCAATTGACGCGCATGGTGATGATCACGGCGCCCATGGCGATCAAAATGAAAAGACCAGGCAAGCCGCCAAGATTGGACAACATTCTGACGCCGTCGATACCGGTGGTCGACGTCATGATGAACGCGACAGCGCCGATCAGGGCGCCCCAGAAAATTTTCACCCACCGCTCGGCGCGCGGGCGCTTTTCGCCCGGCTTGATGTTTTTCAAACACACGCTGGTGATGGAGTGCGTGTTCGAATCCATTGCGGTGACGAAAGAAATAAACGTCAAACCGACAAACAGCATCATCACGACGGCGCTCGCGGGCAACGCATCGAAGAGCGCGTAGATAACCGCTTCGGGTCCGCGCGCATCGAGCGCCGCGACCAGCGCGTGACGCTCCGCCGCATCGACGCCAATGGCGGCGCCGCCAAATACCGTCATCCAGACGCCGCCAAAGAGCGCGGGCGCGGCAAGATTGAAGAGAACGAATTCCCTGACCGTATAGCCGACGGAGATCCGCCCCAGAAACAACGCTGTCACCGGCGCCCAGGCGAGCCAGTTGGCGAAATAGAAAACTGTCCAGTCGCGGGTCCAGTCCGCGCCGGCGCGCTCGCCCAGCGCTAAGCTGCGCGGAATGAATTGCACCGCATACTCGCCGAAACTTTTCACGCCCAGCGCCAGAATATCGAGCGTCGGCCCGGTAAGAAACACAAAGAGAATCAGTACGAAAAAGAACTTCGTGTTGATGTCGGAAAGAACCTTGATGCCCCGTTGCAGTCCGCTGATGGAAGACGCTACGAAAAGCGCGACAATCATCAGCGTCACCACGAAGCGCAAAATAGTTGTGTCATAAATGCCTGCGATGGCTTCAAGCCCGCCGGAAAGGGTCATGACGCCCGCGCCTAACGACGCGGCGACACCGGCGACAAGCGCATAAAGTCCAACCGCATCGATAACGGCGCCGGCTTTGCCCGTCGCGGCGCGTCCGAACACCAGCGACAAAGGTCCACTTAAGGAGTAGGGTCGGCCAAGATTGTAATGCGCCAACGCAAAAGCGAGCGCCGGCACTGTGTAGATGGCGTAAGGCGTGATCGTCCAATGCATGAACATGGAGGAAATCGCGAAAGTCGATGCATCCTCTGTGTAGGGATTTATGTGGGCATAAGGCGGCGGGGCTTTGATGTGAAACATTGGCTCCGCCGAGCCCCAGAAAAGGATGCCGATCGCGATGGTCGTGCACAGGGTAATCGAAAACCAGTTCCAGCGACTGAGAATCGGTTTGGCGTCCGGCCCGCCAATACGCACAGCGCCCAAAGGCGAGATCACAACCCAGCCGATGAGAAGAACCGCCGCAAAAGATCCATAACTGAAAAGCCAGTCGAAATGCGTCAAAATCCATTGATTGGCGGCGCTCACCAGATGATGAAACCGGTCGAAATCAATCAGGCTGAAAGCGAGCGCCGCGGTAAGCAGGGCGACAGGCGGCCAGAACACCAGCGGACGCGTGGATTTTATGGTCTCTCTAAAGATGGCGGCGAGCCTCATGCGTTGTAACCAGATGGTCATAACGCAAACAGGCGCAATGCCAAAATCGCCCGCCCTCAACGCTCCGTTGTTATCGGATCAGGCGCTTTCTTTTAAGTGGTTTGCAACAGTAACAACTTTGTCCCGGCCCGTCCTTTTCGCCTGATACAGCGCGGCGTCGGCGGCATCAAATAGGGATTCCATGGTTTCGTCAGAAGACCATTCAGCGACCCCAAATGAAATGGTGACGTTGCCGATTTCTTTGTTAGATTTTCTGAGCGCAAGCGGGCGGTTCGCAATTTCAGCCCGAATATCTTCGGCGACCTCAGCCGCGTTAACAAGGCTCGTTTCCGGAAGAGCGATCACGAATTCCTCACCGCCATATCGCGCGGCAAGGTCTTTCCCTTTAATATTACTGCGAATGATGCTCGCCACCAACGCCAGCACCTGATCGCCAACTTTGTGGCCATAAGTGTCATTGAACGATTTGAAATGATCGATATCCCCGACTATGATAGAGAACGCCCGCCTTTCCCTCTTTGCATCTTCGATCAGCTGCTGGAGAAAATTGTCGAGCTTCCGTCTGTTTGCGAGCTTGGTTAAGAAATCTGTTTGCGCACTTTCTTCCGCCCGCCTCAGCGTGTCGTGCAATTCGCAAATATCGTCGACGGCCGCATCGAGCTTCTGTTCAAGCATCTTGTTCTGCTCAACGGTCTTTTTCGTTAACTCAAGCAAGCGGTCGATAATGCCTGGAACATCACTTGATATGGAATTACCGACTGCGTCATTCGCTTGCGCCTGCACTTCTGCACCAAATGTGTGCGCCGATGAAGTAAGTGCATGTGCAAGCCCTTGCAGCCCGGAAGATTGATTCACGAGCGCATTGGCAAGCTTGTCAAACTGTACGTCGTCGTTGATTTCGCCACCCAGAAATCTGGCGTGGAGGCGTTCCAGTTGCTTGGATTGGGGAGGCTCTTCATCGGAGAAGCGCGCTTCGATAGTTTCGGAAAGGGCGGTATTGCCGCCTTCATAATGCGCATACAGGATAGCATACGCCTCTGGCGTCGGATCAACGTTCCATGCCTGCAAGCGGCTTAGCGCCTTCTGCGCAATATCGGTCGCGTTAGTCATCGCTCCCCCTTTGAGCTTAACGTCGGCTAATATCATAGATTGGTAAATGAGTTCTAAGCGCAAGGGTGCGGGCCTGTCGGGCACACCGCGGAGGCCGTCTTAAGGAAGTCTTTATTATGCAATTGTCGCCCAAACTGCGGCTTTTCAAGAGTTAAAGACGCTTATTGGAGAAGGTCTGCTCAGGGACGAAATATTGTCCAGGCAATATGGCGGACGCCGCCATTCATCTGCATCGGATCGTCTTTGCGATTGATGTAGTAAACGGACAACAGCTTGCCGGGCTCGATCTCGATGACCCGGGGATAGCCGCAGTCCCAGCTGCCGCCATCATCTCGCAAGATCATCTCCCGCCCCCATGTGCGCCCGTCATCCTCGCTGACGCGATAGCGCACGCCCGACGGCATCGTGCGATAGCCGTAAACACAAACGACCTTCCCGTCGCGCATAGGCACAAGATCACCCGGCGCGCCGATATCGTTCACGCGAGATGAGAACCCCCATGTGCGTCCACCATCCTGGCTTTCATAAATTTCAGTCCAGATGACGCTGCGCGCGTCGCGCTGGTAGCGCAGTGAGGCGAGCACTTTGCCATTCGGCAGAACAACAATGCGCGGATAGAAATGCGCCAATGGCGAATACGGCGATTTCGAAATATAGAAAGGCGATGGCGGGCGCTCCTCAACCATGAAGGAGAGATAATACCAGTCAGCGCCGTTCATGCTTCCATAGACAAGTGGATGCGGCGACAGGGCTTCCGGCGAATTGGTCTGACAGCCGAGCAGGTGCACGCCATCATCGCGCGTCGCATACATGGACGAGCCGAAATTGGTGAGCGACAGAAAATCATATCGCGGCAGGATGATCGGCGCGCGCCAGCTTTTGCCGCCATCGGTCGACGCCCGCAGCCATGATTGCGCTGTCTGCCCGAACAGTGACGGCACGCCGCCGCCCATAATCAACGTGTCGCGGCTTGAAAAGTCGATCGGCGGCAAACCGGACCAGTCGGCGGCTCTGCCTTCCGGGAAATCCTCTTCCGACTTCCACGCCATATCGAAAACGGGCTGCAGGGTCGCCGGATTCCAGTTTCTGCCGCCATCGGCCGACCGGATGGTCACGAGATGGGCCGGCTTTTGCGCAATCTGTCCATGATCAACGTCGTCAGCGTCGGTGTAATCGTTACGCACGCGTTTGAAGCTCGCGACGATGTCGCCGTTTTCCGTCTGCCAGAGCCCGCAGTAAAACGGCCAGCTGCAATATTCCGCTTCATTGCGATAGACGACGCCATGCTCCGCCCCATGAGCGCGCTGTGGGGGTTTAAAGTCGTCAGACATGAAACGGTTCCGTATCTTTCACTGTACTCAAGGCCCACTTTGTCAGGGGCGGAATTTCGTCCAGGCGATATGGCGAACGCCGCCATTCACCTGCACCGGATCGCTTTTGAGATTCATGTAATAAACGGTCATCAGTTCGCCGGGCTCGATTTCGATCGCGCGCGGATAGCCAAGGTCCCAACTGCCGCCGTCGTCGCGCAGAATCATTTCTTTGCCCCACGTCTTGCCTTTGTCTTCGCTGACCCGGTAGCGAATACCCTGCGGCGCAATGCGGTAGCCGTAAACGCAAACAACTCGACCGTCGCGCATAGGGACAAGATCACCCGGCGCACCCCAGTCATTGACACGCGACAGGAAATTCCATGTGCGCCCGCCATCCTTGCTTTCGTGAACTTCGGTCCAGATGACATTACGCGGGTCGCGCTGATAGCGCAGCGACGCCAGCATGTGTCCGCCGTTGAGGATCGTCACCCGTGGATAGAAATGCGGCGCGGGCGCGAAGGGCGAGCCGCCCTTGTAAAAGGCGGATGGCGGCCGTTCTGGCGTTACAAAGGAAAGAAAGCGCCAATTCAGGCCGTCATTCGAGTGGTAGACGAGTGGACGCGGCGACATTGCCTCCGGTGAAGAGGTGTTGAGTCCCAGCAAATGAACGCCGTCATCGCGCGTTGCATACATGGACGAGCCAAACGCCGTCAGCGACGGCAATTCATATTTGGGAATGAACATGGGGCGGCGCCATGTCCGCCCGCCATCGGTTGATGCGCGCAACCACGCCTCACCCCCGGGCGCAAAAAGACGCGGCAAGCCGCCGCCCATCAACAACGTGTCCCGGCTGAAAAAATCCAAGGGCGGCAGATCGGACCAGTCCGCCGCATTCCCGCCCGGAAGGTCGCTTTCCTGCCGATAGTTCATATCGAACACATCCTGAAAACTCTCGGGATCCCAAGTCTCCCCACTATCGGTTGAGCGGATCGTCCAGAGCTTGCCGCGATTGCGGGTCAGGTTGTTGTGGTCGACATCGTCATAGACATTGTATTCGGTTGGGATGCGCTTGAAGCTTGTCA
>JAUIEG010000233.1 GCA_030428745.1 Alphaproteobacteria bacterium | reverse complement strand
AGGCGACAATTTATAACGCCGGTATTGAGCCGATTGATTTCATGCCGACAACGCTGCCGACGATGGTGACGATGAATGGCGGCTCGCTGTTTATCTTCCCCGACGAATATACCGAAGATTTCTCATCGGTGATCGGCTCGGCCTCACTGCAATATCGCTGGAACGACAACTTCCTGACTTATTTCAGCTGGTCCCAGGGCTTTAAGAGCGGCGGCTTCAATGAGCGCTATAACGCGGCGACCGTCGATCTCTCGACGGGCATCGTGAACAACTTGCCGATCTCGTTCGATGAGGAAACGGCCAACACTTACGAAATCGGCTTCAAGTCTGATTTCGGCGGCGTGTTCCGTCTTAACGCGTCGGGCTTCCGCACCAAATATGACGATATCCAGCTAATTTACCGCCTGGGCATCGTACCGCTGTTGTTCAACGCCGGCACGGCCACGATTTCCGGTTTCGAAGCGGAAGTCACTTATGCGCCCAATCGCGACTTCATTGTTGAAGGTAGCGTCGGATATCTGCGGGACGAGTTCAAGGATATCATTGCGGTGCCGCTCACGACGGCGACGGTCGGACCGGGCAACTCGTTGCCATTCACCCCGTCCTGGAGCGGCCATATTGGCGCTGCTTATACATTTCATCCGGCCTCGGGCTTGGAGCTGACGCCGCGTGTAAATCTGGCGATCACCACCTCGCAGTTCTTCGATGCGGCGAATACGGTTGAAGTCGCGCAGAACGACACCGTGACGGTGCTCAACACATCGGTCAAACTGGCTGCGCCGGAGCAGGGCTGGGCCCTGACTGTCGGCCTTCAGAACGCAACCGATGAACTCTATCCGGTGGCCGGCAACGCTTCTTTGTCGACATCCACCGGCTATGCGGAAAACATCTATGCACGACCGCGCAATTGGTTTGTTGAGTTAAGCTACGATTTCTAACATTCTTCTTTCCCGAAGAGTTGCGCCCGCCAGCCTTGCTGGCGGGCGTTCGTTTTTAGTAAGAGCAAGGTGTCGGAAGATCTTCAAAGATCAGAAGCCGTCAACTTCAAGAGCCGCCTTCGCTCAAGTCGACAAGAACATCTTTCCGCACAATAACAATACGGTCATTTGCTCTCTGGATGACCTGTTCGCCTTCCCAGGCGCGTAGTTGACGGTTGACGCTTTCGCGCAGAAGCCCTGCATGGGCGCCGAGCGTCGATTGGGAAAGAGGAAGGTCGATCAGCATGCCGGCCTCATCGTCAACGCCATTGGATTCAGCGAGCCGAAGCAGCGTGCGCGCCAGCCGCGGCCCCGCCGTCAACAGGGTGAAATCTTCCACCATCTGCGACGTTGTGCGCAAACGCTTGCAGAGGATTTCGATAATCTTGAGCGCGGTCGGCGGGCTATCCTGCAAGGCGGACATGAACGCGTTTCGCGTCAGCTCAAGCACTCGTGAGGCTTCCATGGCTTCGGCGCTTGCCGTCCTCGCGCCGCCATCAAGCAAGGTGATTTCGCCAATGACATCGCCGGGCCCCATAAAGGCGAGCACGCATTCTTTGCCGTTCGGCGTCACGCCGGAAATTTTAATCTGGCCCGATAGCACCATTAGCAACGAGCCGCCGGGGTCGCCTTCATGAAAAATAGCAGCCCGCGCTTTGTAAACCCGGGGCTGAGCGGCGCGCAGAAGATTGTCGAAGGCGCCGTCGGCAAGCTCGCGAAAGAGCGGGTTCTTTTTGAGCTCCCATTTCAGACTGTCATTCAAGTCGCTCATGACGTTTTCCCCTTGCTGTCAGATTACGGATGTTTTGCTCTAAAGAAAACGGCCTGAAGATGATCTTCAGGCCGTTATTTTGCGCGTTGGACTAGTTCTGGCCTTCTTGCGCCTGTTCAAGTTCTGCGGCGTTCAGGTCCGCCGCCGACCCGCCTTGCGGTGTGATCACCAGCGTTGGCGGCGCTGTTTGGACGAACTGCCCATCTGTGCTCTGGGCGCTCGTATGAGGCACATACACTCTGGGCGGCGGCGCGATCTGGATCATGCCGCCGTTTTCGGCGCCGGAGTATCCGCCGGTCCGGCCTGTGTTCTGCGCGCTGGTCGCTGTTTTATTGAGGACCAGCGGCGGCGCCTGGACCGCCGTCATCTGTCCGCCTGCGGACGGCGCCAGCGTCACATTGCGCTTGTTAAGCGTTTCAGGCGTTTGAACGTTGACACGCTTGACCGGCTGGTTGGGCGTTTCCACCGGCGGCGCTTTTTCCGACGAGGAACCGACCTTGACCTTGGTGCTTCCCTTAGACGTGTCAGAAGCCATGCTGACATTCGGGTAAGGGACGGGGATTGGCCCGGACTTTACCGGCGTTTTTACGACGTCCGGCATTTTCTCAATGAGCGGCGCGTCTTTTTTGCCACCAGCAGGCGTTTTGCTGTTGATGGCTGATTTGTGTTGCGGTTTCGGATGGTCAACCGGCTGCTGATAATACTCGTCATCATCATGCTTTTGTTTCACCTCAACACCATCCAGCGTGCGGTTGAGCGCATGCTCGGCTTCGCTGCCGTCAAATCCGCCTTGATTTCCAGACCGGTCGAACATCCAGTCCTTGCGCGGATCGGGATAGAAGCAGCCGCCATTTCTGATGATGCAGTCGCGTTCAAAGGAGGCGTCGCCAAAATTGCCGAAGCCGCTGTTCTGGCCGCTGGCGAAGGCCGGCGCGTCATTGCGGGCGTTTTGCAGGGCGTCGTTCAGCGAGACTTTCTTGTCCGCCTTCGTGCAGTCTTCGCTTTTACGCTGCATCAGATCCCAATAGACCTTGTGTGAGACGCCTTGCTGGGCGCTCCAGTAATCATACTGGCGCTGGGCGTCGAGATAGGCCGCATATTCCGCATTCATGGGATAGGCGCTGCCCGGCTGGCCGTTAAAGAGAAGCTTGCCGAGCTGGGTGAGGCGCTTGCCCCATTCCTGACGGTTATGGGCGGAGACTTCGCGGGCTTTCGCGGCGCGGGCGCGCAACGATTGAAGCTCTTCCCATGAGCAGATTTTCGCAGGGATCTTGGGCAGATCATATTCCTGAAGATCGGGCTTGTGGATATGGTCGGCAATCTCCTCGAAACCCGGGTCCATGCGGCCGATTTCGGTTTTGCCGCCAGCTTGCGAGCAGTCGATCACTTTGAGCGCATAGGCTTTCTCGACGATCTCCTGGGTTTTAAGTTTGATCTTTTCCCATTTGGCGTGCTCTTCACGAGCCTCGCGGCGGGCGAAGGTCAGTTTCTTGTAAAGATCAGACGAGGACTTGCCGGCGTTATCGAGGCGCAAGAGCTCAACCCTGATTTTCTCCAGCCGGTCGCTCCAGCGTGAGGCGTTGGTATACGCGTTGCTGTTCTGCCTGTCGGCGTTCATTTCAACGCTGCGTTTCATCTCTTCCTCGCAGACGCTTTCGGGAATTTTGATGAACTCGACATCTTTGAGTTCCATGCCTTCCAGCGTGACGGCGGGAATGCTTTCCGGCAGGCCGTCATATCCGCTGATTGTAAGGGTATCGAGTGGGCTAATGTCGGCCTTCAGGCAGTCGATAATCGGCGCGGCGGTTAATGCTTCGCGCTGAGACTGAAGTTGCAGATCGAGGGTCTTCCATTTCGCGATATCGGCGATCGCAGTTTTGATCGCGCTGTCGATTTTTTTGAGCGCCGCATCATAGAGCTTTAGCTGGCTCGTATGGTTGTTAAGCGCCGCCGTTTTTCCGGCCTTTGCCGCCGCATCGGCGGCTTTCCATGTTTGCTGGCGCTTTGCTGCGATGTCGGCTTTCTGCTGTCGCAGACGGTCGCGAAGACGTTCTGCGGCGGCTTCGTTCTTTTGCGCATTTTCACGCTGCCGGTCGATGGCGTCATACCAGTCTTCTTTTTCATCCTTGTGGCAGAATTTGTTGGGCAGGGTGATGAACACCGCCTTGTCATAGTCCGTCGTTAGGGAAATTTCAGTAAGCGGGTTGACGGCGACGAAGACCGGCTCTGGCTTTGCCGCTGTGCTGCTGCAAGCGCGAGTAGGCGCGCTGTCGAGTTCAGCAATTTTCGCTTTGCGCGCCTCGGACAGCATTCTGCGGAGATTACTATCCTCTTTAAAGTAACTGCCATTGACGATAGAGGAGGCGCCTCCCGGCACCTGGTTCTGCAGTGCATTGAAAACAAACTTGTTGTTCGTCGCCCATTTTGTCAGCCAGGCGCGCAACCTGTTGTTGTTGCTGACGCGCTGACTGCCGAGACGGTAGAGATGCTCGATGGCGCCTCTGTCCGTGCTTTTATCATTACGGTGAACGGGCTTGCAGTAGGACTCAGCGATTTTGAAATCTTCGATCGATTCGATGAGAGTCTTAAGCGCTGTCCTATTCTGCTCAAGTTGTTCCAGTCTTGATGAAGACATTTCCGCGTTGCTGTCTGCAGATGCAGGCTGGGCCGCGGCAGTGAAAACAAAGGCGGAAAGCAAGACGGATGCGATTTTTCTGTTGAAGGTTTTCATGGTGGGTCTCCCCATGTGACGATGTAAAAACAATCTGGATGCGGATTTTGTGATTTGGGCTTGCATGACGTGGTTCCTTTGAAAAAAGCGCGCCGCCCGGAACAAACCGTTCCGGGCGGCTCCGGGGCGGTTACTCAGCCCCGGTCGCTCCCCCGAGCTGGGAAAGCTGCATGTTGGAATAGGTGAGGATGTCGCCGGCTTCTGGGGCCATCATGGAACTGAAGCTGGCGCGGGCGTATTGTTCGGAAACGCTGACAATTGTTGCGCTGCCGATTTGCGCGACTTCGCGTCCGAGAAGCGCGCCGGTGATCGGATCGTTGATCTGCTCGACGACGCGAGAGATTTTCAGCGTGTCGCCTGGTTCAAGACCGGCGTCGGCGCCGACATTGACGTAAAGCTGGTCCACATTGACCTGCGCCACATGCGCTGACCATGAACGGCCGCGAAGGCCGTCGGAAATGCGATCGGCTGCTTCGGAAATCGCGTCACGCGCGGCCTTGCCGAGGGGCGTGTTTTTGAACGTATTGCCGCCGACATTAAAGCCGCTCTTTGACGCGGAAACGGCGATCGACTTGCTTTTGACTTTGCGGTCGACCGAAAAGCTGTCGACGATTTCGCCGGTTGTTGAATCCATCACTTGAAAATCGATGGAGATGCGTCCGGTGCGTGATTGCGGGCTGATG
>JAUIEG010000232.1 GCA_030428745.1 Alphaproteobacteria bacterium | reverse complement strand
CGACTGGCGCCGGAGGCGCCGCGAGCTCATTCGGATAAAAAGCGCGCAACGCCTGTCCTACGCCGCCGGCGCAAGCGCCAGCCGCGCAGGCGTGACATGGGCTCTTGCCGGAGTGATCGTCTTGGGACGGCGCCCCGAAAGGCGACGGCTCACCCGTCACCGCTTCCCAGCTCAGGGTCTTCACGCCATCAGGCGTGCACATCACCAAAGCGAACCCCTCGCCTTCCTGAGCAAAGGAGGTTCCTGCGGGAAGAAGCTGTGAGACCACAAACAGGGAAACAATCACGCGCAACAAAGACAAGCGCCCAAAGCGCTTTCGCCGTCTTTGATGTTTTGTGAGCCAGATCACCGCCGACGTTTCCCTCTATGCATGAGGGAATAAACGTGGTTTCGCAGCGCTCCGCAATGAAAAGCGTGCGAGCCCTAATGACGCATCCCGGTTAAATCACCGGCGGCGGCGCAGCAGCGGCGAGATCATCTGCGGGCGCCGTATCGAGATCAGTCAGCGTCGCATGGTGGTGATGGTGACCTTCACTTGGCGCTTCAGCAGCGGGCGTCACATCCGTCTCCTCCGGCGTATCGCTTTCATGGTCCCCATGATCGTTTTCCGCCAAGGCGTCGATCGATTGATCCAGATCAATGTCTTCCTCGGACAAAAGATCATCCGGCGCGTGCCCATTCTCGGGGCCCGTGTGCCCGGCGTGGTCGCCGCTAATATCCGCAACTTGATGCGCGCCATGATTTGTATGTCCTGCGGCCTGATGCGCAGACATATCGTGGGCGCCGTCATGGGCAGTGTGCCCGTCATGCTGCGCGCCCTCATGTTGAGCGTGATCTTGCATATGAACGCCAGCTGAAGAGGCGTGATGGTTTTCATGCCCTGCGCCGGCGCCTTGATGCGCTTCGTGATGGCTTGCATGCGTGGAATGAGATGCAGGATGACCTGCCTCATGCGCACCCGCGCCGGCATGCGCTTCGTGGCGCCCGGTCATGGCGTTGTGATTGGCATGTGTTTCGTGGCGGTCGTGATCGTCATGGCCTTCATGTTCGCGCGCATAAGCGTTCGCGAAGCGTGAGGCGAAAGGATCGGCCAGATAAGATGCATGCCCCTGATGGCCATCATGATCGCCGCCTGACCTCAGATCGTCATGATCATGCTCAGCGCCAGCATAGGCTTTGCCCGGAAGACAGTCTTCGTTGAAGGCGGAAAGATCGTCCACCGCCACAAGACCGGCAAGCGGATCGAACTCTTCTTCTTTCGCCGCCGCCGAAACCAGCGACGCGCTGATCGCCGCCGTCAGGCTGAGCGTCGGCGACTTGCCCTTCTTGAGCGCAGCCTGAAAGGCTTTCTGCGCCCGTCGCGTTTTCAAGACAGACGCAAGCGCGGCGATATCCGTCAAATCCGGGTTCAGCGCCTTTAACGACATTCAGAAAGCTCCACTACGCAACAGGTCACGGCATAGCCCGGATTCCTTGAAAATCCGGCGCAGCGGCGCAGACAATTTTATGTACTCCATCGCTGCTAAACAGCCTGATGGCGCCGTTCAATTCCTTAAGAAGACTTAAGCACGATGGGCCAATTATCGCGGCGCCATCGCCGCTTTTGAAAACATTCAATGCCATAGTCCGCATTCCTTTGGTTGGAGACCCCCATGTTTGATCGCAGCCTTTTATTGGCAGCCTTTAGCGCCGCGCTTTTCGCTTTCCCTGCCACGGCCTGCGAGCAACATGAAAAAACAGCAAAGCTTCCACCCTCGACCGGCCAGATCTATTTTCAACCCACTGCACCCGACGAAGCCGAAGAAGGCGAAATCTGGATCGACGCTAGAAACGGGCGCCAGCTTGTCCTGGTGAAGGGAGAATGGGTCCTGCGCGAGATCGCTTCGCGTCTTTTGCGGCCCGCCTCCTGACCAGTCTTTTCGCGCAGTCAGAAGAAAGCAGAAAAGCCTAATTTATGCGTCAGCAGACGATCTCCGATAAGGGATCGTTAACGCCGTCGTCCGCAACCTCATTGACGCCCTCTTCACTTGCGGCGCCGGGGTGTGCCTGACTTTCTTCAGGCGCCGATTTCTCGTGTCGCGCGGCTTCACGCGCCACTTCATCCTTGCGGAGCTCCTCAGCCATCGCCGCGAGCAAATCGTCAGCGTCAAAGTCGGGAAGGTCATTATCTTCCATGTCGAACCCATCAATGTTGACAGGGTTCTCATAAGATAAACCGCATCCCTAAAAACACCCGCCGAAGAGTTACAATCTATTATGGATTGCCGCAGGGCTCGCCTGATGGGGTTTTGGCTAAACAAAAATTCAGCAACGGCCCAAACAAAAAACGGCCCCGCGAAGGGGCCGTTTTCAATCTCGATTTTTAACGCGGCTTACGCAGCGCCGGCCGTTTCGACCTTAACGCCGGGGCCCATGGTGGAGGAGATCGCAATCTTCTTCACATAGGTGCCCTTGGCGCCCGCAGGCCGGGCTTTGGTCACGGCTTCGATGAACGCCTTGGCGTTTTCAGCGATGGCTTTTTCGTCAAAGCTCGCCTTGCCGATGCCGGCGTGGATAATGCCGGCTTTTTCAACGCGGAACTCAACAGCGCCGCCCTTGGAATCCTTCACCGCCTGCGCCACATTCGGCGTTACGGTGCCAACCTTCGGGTTGGGCATGAGGCCGCGGGGGCCGAGCACTTTGCCGAGACGGCCGACAACAGCCATCATGTCCGGCGTTGCGATAACGCGGTCAAAGTCCATGAAGCCGTCCTGAATTTTCTGCATCAGGTCTTCGGCGCCGACAATGTCCGCTCCGGCTTCCTTGGCTTCTTCGGCTTTGGCGTCTTTAGCAAAAACCGCGACGCGAACGCTCCGGCCCGTGCCGTTTGGCAGCGAGACAACGCCGCGCACCATCTGATCGGCGTGACGGGGATCGACGCCGAGATTCATGGCGATTTCGATTGTTTCATCGAATTTCGCGGTTGCATGCTTTTTGACTTCCGCGACAGCTTCCTCAACCGAGTACTGTTTTTCGCGATCAATCGCCTTACGCGCCGTGTGAATTTTCTTTCCTGATTTCGCCATCGTCCTTACCCCTGTACCTCAAGGCCCATGGCCCGCGCCGAACCCATGATGATCTTTGTCGCCGCATCGAGATCGTTGGCGTTGAGATCTTTCATTTTCGCTTCAGCAATCTCACGGCACTGCGCCATGGTCACTGTACCGGCGACTGCTTTGCCAGGCGTCTGACCGCCCTTTTGCAGCTTCGCCGCTTTCTTCAGGTAGAACGACGCCGGCGGCGTCTTCGTCGCAAAGGAGAACGACTTGTCGGAAAAGATCGTGATGATCGTGGGGATAGGCATCCCCTTTTCCATTTCCTGCGTCTTGGCGTTAAACGCCTTGCAGAATTCCATAATGTTGAGACCGCGCTGGCCGAGCGCCGGGCCGATCGGGGGGGACGGAGTCGCCGCGCCCGCCGGCACCTGAAGTTTCAGGTAGCCTGAGATTTTCTTAGCCATTTTATAGCCTTCTCGTTTGTTGTGGCGGAAACCGACCTAACGATCACCGCCCGTTGAAGGGACGCGGTTCGGCTTGGGTTGGACTTGACCCAAAAACCTCCCGCGAAGGCCGGGCTCTTAGAGGAGACGGAGACCGTTCGCAAGGGCGAAAAGGATGCATTTTGAGGGGAAAAGCCAAAAGAAACGGGCGGCCCCTATGGGGGACTTGGGGCCGCCCGTCCTTGATACGCAACGCTACGATACAGATACGCAACTGAATATTCGAGAAATTGGCGGAAACGCCATCTCTCGTGATGTTATACAATTACACTCTTTAGGATGCAAGGGATTGGAAAATTCCCCTCAGAGGGGAGAGAGACAAACTCTGAGGGGAAAAGTCTATCGGAGAAACCTGCGCCCGGCGGGTAAGAGAGAGGGGAGACGTTCCCGGCCAGACGCACGTTTACTTACTTACGAGGGGCGGCGAGGCGAAATCAGCACGGGGGAGAGAGAATCGCTGACCGCCTCGCCTACGCGCGGTTAAACACAACGCCCTCGCGATGAGTGGAATATTGCAATCACTTGGCCAAAAGTCGCGGCAAAAATGTGTCTTTTCTGCGATGCAAGATCACGTATTGTTATAATATCTTACTCTCAGCATGAGCATAATTTATTCAAGGCTTTGTTTCTAAAGGCTTTTATAAATTCCCCGATATGTTTCAAGTTCAACTGGATTTCGTAACAATTCGCGGCCGCAGCAATCAGGCCCCTGCCGGCGCCAGCTCCGCATCGATAATATTGACGAAAAACTCCCGCACACCCGGGATCGCCGAAACGAGCGGCAGGTTCGCAGCGGTCCGGTCACGACGGCGCAAGGGAAGAAGGCCGCATTCGGCGACCAGGCGCTCGAATTTCGCGACGGTCATCCTGTTCATGCCCGGAGACCAGCTTACTGCGCCATCGTCGCGATAAAGGCTGCGAATGCGAAACACGGCTTTTTCTGAGAACAGAAGATTGATCCACGGTGCCCGGGTGAAGAAATGCATGTGATGACCATAAGGCGCCATCCACAGCGGACCGAAGCTGAGATAGATCCGCCCACCCGGCGCAAGCCCCCGCTTCATCTCCCGCAAATTTTCCGCAGGCTGAATAAAGTGCTCCATGGCGTTGAGCGAGATCACCATGTCGAAGTCGCCTGATACAGTTTCAGCGAAAGAGACATTCTTTACGCCTTCTTTCGACGCAAGCGACTGGCCATGCGCGCGCCGGTTCGCCTCGATCTCAACGCCGAGCACTTGCGCCGCCCCGGCCTTCGCCAGCGCCACGGATTGAAACCCGTCACCGCAGCCATAATCAAGAACGCGCTTGCCTTTGACGCTTTCGGTAAAACCGGGAAAGGCTTCTTCAAGCTGCGCCAGCGCGGACGATACCGTCCATTGCTGCGTCGGCGCTTCGTAATTCGATGTCATGTCGACGTCATCGGGATGGTCGGAAAGTGCGAGCAAAAGACGCTCGCCGAAACTCATGCGACCGAGGCGTTCAGCAGCGATGTCGAATTTCCCCCGGCGCGTCATCCTTAAAGCAGCATCGCCGCCGGTTCTTCAATGAACGCCTTGAAAGCGCCGAGAAACTCGGCCCCGACCGCGCCGTCGACAACCCGGTGATCGCAGGTAAGCGTCACGGTCATGACATTGCGG
>JAUIEG010000231.1 GCA_030428745.1 Alphaproteobacteria bacterium | reverse complement strand
GGATAATGCCTGCGCGAAAGTTGACGTGCCCGAGCACGGGTTTTTGACGGGAAACCTCTATGGTTCCGGCTGGGCATGCGAGAGAGGGTTTCGGGCGAACGGTGCAAACTGCGTCGCCGTCATTGTTCCGGAGGGCGCGCATCTCGATTATTCCGGCAATGACTGGGAATGCGGCAAGCGTCACCGGCTGCAGGGCGACAAATGTCTGGCGGTATGATTGCGCTCCCGCCCGAAACCTTCCCTATTCTCAGATGGGAATCGGAGGGCGGATCGCTGGCGCCAGCCCTTTCGCTTCCCGGACTTTATCGGATGGACCTATCTGCGAGCGTCAGCCCCGGCCGCTTCTCCAAATTGCGAAATGACGATGGGATTGCCGAAATCCAGATCGGGATGAGGGAATTCGAATGCATTGGAGCCTCACCGCCCCATGATCATCCGCATGTCTATTTGAATATGGGCTTATCCGAGTCCATGCTGTGCCCTTATTGCGCGACTGCATTCCGCTTTGCGCCCGCGCTTGCGCCGTAGGGCGGGCATTTGCTCGCCGATAACACTATGGCGCGTCGGAGATTATGGTTTGTCAGCCTTCACCGAGGGCTAGCCAGATCGCCCAGCGGGATTCACCGAATGCCGCCCCCCGCCAATATCAATAACTTAGCGCCACGCGCCAGTTCGCAGTTTTACTGCTTACGGCGCGCCATTCTCAGGCCATTGATTGAAAACCGCTTTTTCGATCACCAAAGACGCGAAAAAGTACCAATCCGCTGAATTACTTTTGTTGGCCAAGCGTCATTGATTTGGCGTGAGTTCGGTAGGTTGCTTTCGCCACGGGCGACGCAAAACATCCATGAGCAATACAACAGGTGTGCCCAAGATTACCGGAACTCCAAGGGGTGAAAAATACAGGACGATATAGCCAAGCATGTGACGCCAATTATCCTGGTCAAAACCGTACATGGGCATTCCGGACAAGCCGACAATCAATAGGCCTATTGGCAAGAGGCAAGCGATACTTAGGTAGGCCCAAAAGAAAGCTCTTGGCGACCGTCGAAAGCGCTTAAACGCAAAAACCATCCCGACCCTGACTAATAACATCAGGCCGACTGACCAAATAATCCAAATAGGCCAGCTGAAAATAATGTCCATCATAACTGAAACCTACAATAAGGAATCGTTGATGTCTGCCCTTGAAATACCTGTCTTTTTCTAAAAACCTAATGATTATAAGGATTTGTGGGGTCTTTTCCGGTTAGCCATCCAGTTCCCGGTTTCACCCGCTCCGGTGCGCCATTTAATACATCGTACGCCATGCCGAGTTTTTATAGATTGGTGGGTCCGCCGACCACCTATTAAGGGCTCATGCCGACATGGCGTCGCTTATGGCTGGGTTCGCGTGCCGTTATGGCAACCGCCAAGCCGCGAGTTTTGGTGGGCGTTACCGATTACACCAAACCTTCGGTCGGCCAATCGGGCATTGTGCCCCGATAGGCGACCCATGAAGACATTACGTCACTTCGGCTTCGACGCAAAAACCAACCCTTGCGTTGCGCCGACTGAGGCGCGCTTAGCCTGAACGCTATGCTGAATGCATGTAGACGGAACGCTCATGGGAAAAGGCCCTGAACCCGAAAAACCCATGATAATTGCCGATGCCGCTCTGGTTCACGCCGCCAAAGGGCAGTTGGTTTTCCAGATAGTGGGAGAACACGCCGTTGACGGTGACGCCGCCAGAGGATGTTCGATTGAGCACCTTGTCCACCATCTGCTGATCCTTGCTGTAGATATAGAGCGCCAGCGGTTTGTCGCGCGCCTCAATATAACCGATCACTTCATCGATAGAGTCATACGTCATCACAGGAATTACGGGCCCGAAAATCTCCTCCTGCATAATCTTCATTTGAGGCGTGATATCCGTCAGCATTGTCGGGTGGACGGTGAGGTCATCCGCTTCCAATTCTCCACCTGCGGCGACGGTCGCCCCCTTCGCCACCGCATCGTCAAACATGACTTTGATGCGATCGAAATTCCGTTTATTGACGATCTGGGCGATATTTTCTTTTTGGAGCTTTCCATCCGTGTAGAGATTTTCCTTTACACGCGCCGCAAAGCCTTGCACCAAGTCCGCTTTTTTGCCCTCTTTGACAAAGACGTAGTCGGGACAGATACAGGCTTGGCCGCCATTGAACTGTTTTGCCTGCGCAAGGTCCGCCGCCACCTTGTCGATATCGGCGCTCTCATCGACAACAACCGGCGACTTGCCGCCAAGCTCCAATGTCACGCTCGAGAGATTTTTGGCCGCCGCCGCCATGACGATCTTTCCAACACGCGGAGAACCAGTGAAGAAAATATGATTGAAAGGCAGCTCCAACAGAGCCTCCGCCACAGAAACCTCGCCCTCAAACAACGCCACTTCATTTTCGTCGAAGACTGATCGGATGATCTTCCCGGCCACTTTAGCTGTCGCGGGACAGAGGTCCGTGAGCTTCACCATGCAGCAATTGCCGGCGGCGACCGCCGCGGCGAGCGGGCCAAGGGTCAGCCCCATCGGAAAATTCCAGGGGCCCAGGATTAAACACACACCCCGCGCCTCATACATGATTTTCGCCTTATCGTCCGGATTGGCCGATGGCTGAACTATCTTTGGTTGCATCCAGTCTTCAAGGTTATCGATGTTGAGCTGGATATTGCCCATCACTCCACCAACCTCAGTCACACGAATTTCAGCTTCCGGCTTGCGCGTGTCTGTTTGAACGGCGGCGACGATCTCATCGGCATGGGCCTCGACAGCTTCTTTCAGTTTCGTGAGTTTGGCCTTGCGCGTTTCGGCGGTTGACGCTTTGACATTCCACTGGTTTTCGTTTTGCAGATCGAAAACCCGAGTAACGTCTTCAGTAATTTTTTTAGATGTATTTGTCATGGGGCTTCACCAGCTCGGTTTTACGGTTGGCCTGTACTAAATCCATGTTAGCGGCAATCGTCAAACCCGGGGGCTATTTGTGCCTCCATCCTTCTCCCCGGCGCTGTTTTGAGTTCAGTCTGGGGAGCCATGCCGTCGCGCGTGAAAGTTTCTGCGCGATCATTTGCGGCTTTGCGAATGAAGGCCGTCTAACATCGAACGCTACAAGATGAGCACCGCCGAAACACAGCCATTTTTTGAGCAAGTACGAGGTGGGCGTACGGCGCGGCAGCGACGTCAGTTTGCGTCTCGGAGATCAGGACTTGGCCCGGTAAACCACATGCCCAACGGCCGTGTTGCTGGCGGGCACGCGATAAAAGCGGTGCAGTTCTTCAACGCCATAGCCGAGCGACGCGCGCATGATCAGCCACATGATCAGCTCTATGCCCTCGGTGCCCGCCTCGCGGAGATATTTGAGCCGCGTCCAGGTCGCAAGCTCCTCGGGCTCGTGCGCCAGCAGGTCCAGGAACTTGTTGTCGAATTCCTTGTTGATCAGCCCCGCGCGCGTTCCCTGTAGCTGGTGGCTCATGCCGCCCGTACCCCAGACCTGCACATCGAGGTCTTCGGGAAAGGTCTTCACCGCATTACGGATCGCCTCGCCAAGCTTCCAGCAACGCTCGCCTGACGGTGTCGGGAACTGAGTGACATTAACCGCCAGCGGGATGACCTTGCACGGCCATTCCTCAGCTTGACCGAACATCAGGCTGAGCGGCACAGTCAGGCCGTGATCGACATCCATCTCGTTGATGATGGTGATGTCGAATTCGTCAATCACAAGCTGCTCGGCCACATGCGCAGCAAGGTCGATATGATTGTGCACGAGCGGTACCGGACGGCGCCCCCAACCCTCATCAGCCGACTGGAACGTATCGGCGAAACCAATCGCAAAGGTCGGCACGATGTCCAGCATCAAAGCGGAAGCATGATCATTATAGGCAAGGATCACGACATCAGGCGTATTGCCCTTGATCCATTTTCTGACGAATTCGTATCCTTGAAAGACCGGCGCCCAATAGTCGTCCTGGGTCTTGCCAAGATCGATCGCGGCGCCGATTGCCGGAACATGGCTGGTTGCGATACCGGCGGAAATGCGGGCCACAGTTAATTGCCTTCCCGGATAGAGCGCAGACCTTCGGGGCTGCGGCCGCCTTCAAGCATCATCGCGGCGTATTCTTCAGGCGACATACCGGTCATGGAACCGACTGCCTTCTGCGCGCTCCAGCCATCGGTGGAGGCGATCTTGACGAGGAAATACATGTTCCCCCCAAGCTCGATGAGCTTGTTGAAGTCGCGTTCCAAAACGCCCTGCTTTTGATCGTCGGTCATCGCGAACTTGTCGAGATAGGCGCGTTCGTCCTTCTTGAATTGCTCACGATTTTCCGCCTGCATCAGACTCATGCAGAACTTATGCAGATAATAGCCCTGTCGGCTGCGGCGGGCGGTGAAAACCTTAGTGCCCGGAATATCCTCCAGGTCCTCAAGCGGGTAGAGACGTTGTCGCGGCATGGTTTGTTGCCTATCACACCGTTGCTGGAGCGTCCACGTTTCCGGCGCCGCGGGACCGCAAAACGAGGCGGCTTGACGGTCAAGGCTTTGCTGATACGAAGGCGCTCATGTTTCAAGATACAAAACTCCTCCCGCCCGACCCGATTCTTGGTCTCTCCAAGCTCTATCAGGAGGACACCCGGTCCGAAAAAATCGACCTTGGCGTCGGCGTCTACCGCGACCTCAAGGGAGCAACGCCCGTCATGAAAGCCGTGGCGACGGCCGAAGCGAACGTCACGGCGGCGCAAACGACCAAAGCTTACACGCCGGTCGATGGGGCGCCCGGTTTCGGTCCCGCCATTCTCAATCTCGTTTTTGGCGAAGACAGCCCGATCCTGTCGTCAGGCCGCGCGGCGGCGGTGCAAACGCCGGGCGGGTGCGGCGCGCTTCGCCTTGCCGGCGAACTGTTGAATAGTCAGAGTGCGGCGAGCTTGACGATTGGTGAACCAACCTGGCCGAACCACATTCCGCTGCTTTCCGCGGCGGGCCTCAAAATCAATTCGATTCCCTATTACGACCGGGACGCAAACGCCGTTGATTTTGACGCGTTCAAGGCTGGCGCCGCGAAACTCGGCCCGAAGGATGTGCTGCTCCTGCATGGCTGCTGCCACAACCCGACGGGCGCCGACCTTTCCAGCGCGCAGATCGACGAAATTGCGGCGATGGCCACAGCGCAGGGTTTTCTGCCGCTGATCGACACCGCCTA
>JAUIEG010000230.1 GCA_030428745.1 Alphaproteobacteria bacterium | reverse complement strand
GCTGCGGGTTTCTTCCGCAGACTGATCGACGGATTGTGCGGAGGCGCGCATCGTTTCATCCACATCGCGCAATGCATCGCGCAGGGATTCAAATGAGTTGAAGGCGCGCTCCGCCGCCGTTTCAAGGCGATGGAGGCGCTCGTCGAAATCCTTTTCCGCCTGCACCGATGTCGATTCCGCCGATTCCAGCGATGAAATCGCCGCCTTCGCCTTTTCCGCAATGGCGGCGGCGAAGCTGTCGGCGTGCGCGTTGAGGCTTTCGGTGAGCTCCATCAAACGCGAGCGTTCATCGGCGACGCGTCCGGCGGCGCCTGTGGCTTTCGCCTCAATCGCTTCGCCGGCGATTTCGATCGCCTCCACATGCTGGCGGATCATGGCTTCCACAGAAGCGAGGCGGGAGAGGGCGCCATCCAGTCCCTGATTGAGTGCGTTCACCTGAGTCTGAACAACGGCGCCGACCGTTTCCACATTATGCGCCGCCGCAATATCGGGCGTCACGAAACGCTGGGCGGCGATCGCGATCGCTTCGGCGGCGCGGATCATCTCCATCAGTCGCGAAACGGCGTAGCCCGTGAACAACACCAGCGCCGGTATGATAAAGGCGAACAGCACTGTCTCGATTTCAAAAGCGCTGAGGGGGTTCCATGGCCGGTCGACGCCGGTCAGCGCTGTGATCTGCTTATGGGCGAACCAGTTGCCGAGCGGCAGGCCCACAAGTGTAGAGAAGAAGACAAACACCGCCGTCATCCGCGCGGCGTGCCATATCTGGCGGCTGCGCGCGTTCCAGCGCTGCTCGTTTGAGGTGAAGTAGATCAGTTCACCATCGTCGCGCTCATCGTCGCGTCTGGCGGCGTCGCGGCGCTCCGCTTCGACGATGCCCTTGAAGCGCATGCGCGGAGCGCTGTCTCCAGCGTCATCGCGCCCGGCGTTTTCCTGTTCGTCGTCGAGATCGCTCACGTCTTCGCTTACCTCTGGGGCTCGCCCCCATATGCGCCGCAAACGCCCCGCATAGCGGATTTTGTGAAGCCAGCCAATCGTTTGCGGCCAATTGCCGGAAGATCGGCGACTTTCTATTTGGCAATGATTGCGCAGCCGGGAGGAGAAAGGAAAGCTCTCATTTTCCGGCGCTTTCCGCGTGGCGCAGAATCCGCCTAGCAAAGCCATGAAGGGAGCCCGCCGGGTTTTCCCCAACCAGCTCCAATTCAAGGGCTATACGGGCGGATGACGGAACCGAAACGAACGTCTTTACAGCGTTTTGTAGAAAGTTCGGCCTTTCAGGCGGTCGTTCTGTCGCTGATTATCGTCAACGCCGTTATCCTGGGCGCGGAGACCTTTCCGGCGTTCAAGGACGCGCCGCTCCTCAAAATTGTCGACCGCATCATTGTTTACGCCTTTGTGGTGGAAATCGGCATGAGGATCATCGCCTGGCGCGGAGGCTATTTCCGCAATGGCTGGAATATTTTCGATTTCCTGATTGTCCTCGTCTCTATTGGCGCAGCCACATCGGGGCTTGCGGCGCTCCGGGCTTTCCGGGTGTTGAGGGTCTTGAGGGTGATCACGGTCATTCCGCGGATGCGGGTCGTCGTTTCGGCGCTGCTCGATTCGATCCCGGGCATCGCCTCGGTCGGCGTCGTCCTGGCGCTGATCGTCTATGTCTTTGCGGTGATCGCCGCCAATCTCTACGGACCGGCGCATCCGGACCTGTTCGGCGATGTCTTTCAGGCCATGTACACGCTGTTTCAGGTGATGACGCTGGAAGGCTGGCCGGATATCGCCTCGCAAGTCGCAGAGACGCATAAGCGGTCATGGGTGTTCTTTCTGTCCTTTGTGCTGATCGCCACCTTCACCATGCTCAATCTTTTCGTCGCCATCGTGGTGCGCGTCGTTGAGGAGGACTCAGAGCCCGTTGTCGACGAGGTTGTGGATGGCCAGCAGGCGATCCGGCGTGACATCGCCGCCCTGCATGCGCAGGTGAAGGCATTGTCCGACAGGTTGCCGAAGGAATGACGGAAAAGACATCTCATGATTGTGGTTCAAGTCCTGAGGGGCGCGCTTACTTCCTTCTTCTCTAGATGCGAATCCGTTATCGTCGTGCAAAAAGGATTGCAGCAACATGGATATCGCATTCGCGACTAAATTTTTTGGCGCGTTGTTCGCGATCATGAATCCTTTTGTCAATTTGCCCATCTTTCTTTCTTTAACGAACGGGAAACCCGTCGCCGAGCAGCGTTCAGCGGCTGTTAGGGTTGCCGTCTACGCCACGATCATGTGTGGCGTCATATCTTTCGCCGGCGCCAAGATCATCGGTTTTTTCGGTGTCACAATTGACGCTTTCCGGGTCGCCGGCGGTCTGGTTCTTCTGGGGATCGCCTTTTCTATGCTGCACGGGAAAGAGATCACCTCCCATGAACGCGGCGAGAAAGAAAAAGAGGCGGACGAAGAGCAGGACAGCATTGCATTTTACCCCATGACTTTTCCAATGATTGTGGGGCCCGGAACGATTGCGGCGCTGATTATTTATTCGGCGCAAGCAGACGGGCTGTCGCGCTACGTTGCCTTCAGCGCGGTCCTTGCCGCAGTTCTTATAGCGCTTTTCACGGTCCTGTTTTTTGCGGCAGCCATAGGAAAGCTATTGTCGGCGAAAATGCGCGTGGTCATGACTCGGTTGATGGGCATGATCTTGGCGGCGATCGCTGTCGAAATGATGTTTGACGGCGCGAAGGTGCTTGCGCCTGGGCTGGCGGGATGATCGGTAACAATATTTGCAAATGGCGAACCGTCTGTGGCTGACCAACAGAAAATCGGCTTACGCGAAGCGGTCTCAATTGGCATCGGCGGCATGGTCGGCGGAGGTATCTTCGCAGTTCTCGGATTGGCCGCCGATCTGGCAAAGGGCGGAACGCCTGTCGCTTTTCTCATTGCGGGCTTAATCGCCCTCATCACCGCTTACAGTTACGTGAAACTGTCGAAAGCCTATCCGGACCGCGGCGGGACCGTGCGTTTTGTCAATGAAGGTTTTGGAAAAGGCGTTTTCAGCGGCGGCGTCAACAATTTGCTCTGGGTGAGTTACATTATCATGTTGTCGCTCTACGCGTCCGCCTTCGGATCCTATGCGCCAAATCTCGTCAAAATCACTGGAAACAATGCGCTCGATCAGCATTTGTTTGCAAGCGGGATTATTCTTATCGCAGCCGCCATCAATTATTATAGCATCAAAGTGGTCGGCGCCATTGAATCCTACGCAGTCATTATCAAACTATTTATATTGCTGGCGTTCGTCGGCGTTGGCGCGGCGGGGTTGTCTGGTAATCCCAACATCGAACAATTGAGTATCGAGCATTGGGAGTCGCCATTCGCTCTCGTGGCGGCGGGAATGATTATTTTTGTCGCCTATGAGGGGTTCGAACTTATTGCGAACGCTGCGCCGGATATCAAACAACCTGAAAAAAACATACCCCGCGCTTATTATATCTCCGTTCTATTTGTAATCGCGCTTTATCTGACCATTGCGGTCATTACGGTCGGTTCGCTTCCATTTACGGAGATTGCCAACGCGCAGGATTATGTTTTGGCGGAGGCGGCAAAGCCCATGCTTGGGCAAGCCGGCTTCACTGTTATCACCATCGCCGCTCTTATCTCCACATTTTCCGCGATTAACGCTTCCATCTATGGCGGCAGCCGCGTCAATTATGAGCTCGCCGAGGATGGCGAATTGCCCCATGAGTTCACGTTCATTTTTTGGAATCAGCCGATAGGGCTGGCGGTTACCGTCCTGTTGACTTTAGTTCTTGTCAATACGCTTGAACTGGAGAGCATATCTTCGACGGGGAGTATCGGTTTTCTCCTGATCTTTGCGGTCGTGAATCTGGTCGGCTTTCGAAAAGCCGCCGTCATTCAAAGCTCTAAACATCTCGCCGCAACTGGCTTGTTTTTATGTTTGGCCGCGTTGGGCGCGTTATTCGTTCACAATTTTCAAACAAGTAAAACCAACCTCCTCATTGCCTTGGCCGTCATCTCCACTTGTTTTGTCAGCGAATATGTTTTCAAGCGCAGCAGGGCGGCTTCCAAAACCGAAACTAAACAGTCGCCTCCATCATGAGCGTGGACATCCTGCGACGCCGCGGAAATAATACGGGCATCCGCCAGTTCGCAGTTCTCCTGCTTCCGGCGCATCACACCGTCCAGAGTTTTATTCCGCCGCAATCGCCAGCGTTTCGATCGTAATCTCCACATCGGGACCGATCAGCGCCTCCGCGATGGAAACGCCGAAGTCGTGTCGATTGACGCTTGCCGTCGCGGAAAATCCGGCCGCTTTTTTCTTCGAGACCGGATCGGTTCCAATCTTCACCAGTGTCGCGTCAAGCGTCACTTCCTTGGTGACGCCATGAACGGTGAGGTCGCCGGTGATTTTCGCTGTCTCGCCATCGGGCTCGACCTTTGTCGATATAAAGGTGATTTCGGGAAAGCTTGCGGCGTCGAGCCAGTTCGCGCCGGTGAGATGTTCCTCTCGCGTGACGTTGTCGGATTTTAAGGAAGCGGCTTTGATGACGGCGCGAACCGAAGAGTTTTCGGGATGCGCTTCATCAAGCAGAAGGTCGCCCGAGATTTCGGCGAAACTGCCATAGGTGTTGGACAGACCGAACCGGTCGGCCTTGAACATGACTTGCGTATGCGCCGGGTCGAGCGTGTAGCGGTCGGCGGCGAGCGCATTCACGGTCATGGCGAGACATGCTGTTGAGCAGATGGCGAGTAGTTTTTTCATTTCCGTGACCCCGTATTGTTGCAGGAATACCCTGCCGCCCTGCAGCGCCATTGGGCAAAGTCCGCCGTCGCATCAGACGCTCCGCTGGCCGACTCCGCCGCGCAATTGCGATCACATTTGATTGACGCCAAGGAAATGGTGCGCGTGCTAACGCCGTCATCAGAATTTCTGCAATGGACATCGTGGGAGGATGCGGATAGGGCTTCGGCCCGCAGTTAATAACGGTTTTGATGTTGCGTCGAAAACTAATCAGTCTACCTCTCATCGCGGCAGCCTCTTTTCCCGGCGCTTTCTCCTCTGCTCTTGCGGAGACCGATGTCATCACGGTGACCGCGTCAAAGCGCGCGCAAAGCCTCAGCGATATTGCGGCGAGCGTCGATGTCATCAGCGGCGCCGAGATTGACAAGGCGAACAGCTTTAACAGCGCGGAAGAAATCACGCAGCTTTTGTCCGGCGTT
>JAUIEG010000229.1 GCA_030428745.1 Alphaproteobacteria bacterium | reverse complement strand
CAATGTCGCCGACGCTGTCAAAGGACAGGCGGGCCGCGAAAGTTTTCTCGGCGTCGATGTCTCGTCAGGCGTTGAAACCGCGCCGGGCAAAAAGGATGACGCGCTCGTCAAAGCCTTTATCTCGGCGGCGAAACCATAAGAAAGGAAAGCCATATGTTGCGGGTTTTGTGCGCAGCAATTGCTGCAGCATTTTTGGCGTCCTGCGCGACGGGGCCGGTGGTGCGCGAGAACGAAGCGGCGGCCTCCGTCGCTTTCGAAGCGCTGAAGCGCGGCGGCTATGTCATCGTCATGCGCCACGCCAATTCGCCGGGCGGACAGGCGGGCGCCGTTGGACTGTCTGAAGGCTGCAAGCTCGCTGACGGGCGCGGCCTCGACGCCGAAGGGTTCTTTCAGGCGCGGGCCATCGGCGAGATCCTGAAAGAGAATGGCGTCAAAATCGCCAAGGCCTATACCAGCCCCATGTGCCGCTCCTGGGATACGGCGGCGCTCGCCGCTGCTGGCGCGCCCGTAGAGCCGCACCCCTCGCAGATCAGCGAGAAAGCCGCCGATGTCGCCGCCATGAAGGCCAAGGTTGCGAAAGAGCTGGCCGCCAATCCCGGCGCCAACATTATCCTGTCGAGCCACTCCAATATCGCGCCGCTCTATGGCGCGACGGCGCGAGGCCGCGAGGACGAGGTCCCCTCCGGCGTCATCTGGCTCGTCCACCCCAGCGACTGGCGGGCGATTGCCCGCGTCGACCTCCTCGTGCGCTATCCCAAGGTCACGCCCGCGGTGGAGTAGGGCATGGACTTGGTGGACAGACTCTTCTGGCCGACGATTCTTTCTGCAGACCAGCCTAATGCGCTGTTATGGGTTTTAGCCTGGCATATTGCGCCTTTGATTATCGGGGCGGGGCTTATGGTGTTGAGTCAGCGCGGCCCAAATCCTGAAGCGCCGTCATGGATTCTGGCGAATATCCTTGGCGTAGGCGCGCTATCGGGCGTCCTCTCGATGGTTCAGTTCTTTGGGACGCATGGATTTATTGTTCATCGCTCTTTTATCAGCCTCGACTTTCCCCCTCATATTTTGCTCCTAGGCTGGCTTGTCGCCGGACCCATGCTGTTTTTGCCGCAGGTTTTTATCGGCGCTTTTTTGGCGTCGCTGACAAGCGGGAAGCCGCTCAATCGTCTCTTTCGGCTGGTGTTTTGGGTCGCCATCGGCGCTGTCTTTTTCAAATTCTGGGCGGATTTCATTGGTCAACATGTCCATGATTTCGTCATCGGAAGGACCAGCCGTCTCAGTGACGGACAGGAAGCCGGCTTCGAGTTGAGCGAGCTGCTTTTTTGGGGGGCGTATCTTGGACTTCCAGTAGTTATCGGCGTGGGATTTGTGCTCTGGCGCGACAGCGGCAATCCGGCGCCATATCGTCAGCAGTGGGGAACGATGGGCTGGCTGACCGTCATGGCCGCGGCATTCCCTATTCTGATTTTCGCCGTCGGTTCCTGGTTTCAAGGAGCGATGGAAAAAGATGCCTTCAGCCGTGTGAAACAGCTTGTGCTTCGGCCTGCCCTCGCGGCTTACGCGGTCTTGCCCCTTGTTTTCGCCGGCGCCTTCATCGCCTCGCTGGCGACCCGGGTCCCTCGGCCGCTGAGATTTTCGGGCGTTTGGCTCTTGTTTCTCGCCGCTTTTGCGCCATTGAGCGCGATTGTGGCCATCTTGCTCGCCTGTGCGGCTTTGAATTCCTGTCTTTGAGGTTGGCGCCGCCCCTGCGAGCGGGCATATCCGGCGGGCGCATTCAGAAAACGCTAGAAACCGATGACCCAGCTCAACTCCTACCGCACCGGACCTGACGAAGAAGGCCGCTTCGGCATTTATGGCGGGCGCTTCGTCGCCGAGACCTTGATGCCGCTCGTTCTGGCGCTGGAGAAGGAATACAAGGCCGCCAAGAACGACCCCTCCTTCCGGTCGGAGCTTGAGTACTACCTCAAACATTATGTGGGCCGCCCAAGCCCCATGTATTACGCCGAGCGGTTAACCAAGTATGTCCGCGGTATGGCTGATGAAAAATCAGGAACTACCGGCAAAAAAGGCGCGAAAATTTACTTCAAGCGCGACGAGCTCAACCACACCGGCGCCCACAAGATCAACAACTGCATGGGGCAGATCCTCCTCGCCATGCGCATGGGCAAGACCCGGATCATCGCCGAGACCGGCGCCGGCCAGCATGGCGTGGCGACGGCGACCGTCTGCGCCCGCTTCGGCCTGCCTTGCATCGTCTATATGGGCGCGACCGATGTGGAGCGTCAGAAACCAAACGTCTTCCGCATGAAGCTGCTCGGCGCCGAGGTCATACCGGTGACGAGCGGCACGGCGACCTTGAAAGACGCCATGAATGACGCGCTTCGCGACTGGGTCACCAATGTGGACTCAACCTTTTACATCATCGGTACGGCGGCGGGCCCGCATCCCTATCCGGAGCTGGTGCGTGACTTCCAGTCGGTGATCGGGGTCGAGGCGAAAGAGCAGATGAAGGAGATGGAGGGGCGCCTCCCCGACGTCATCATGGCCTGCATCGGCGGGGGCTCGAACGCTATCGGGCTTTTCCACCCCTTCCTCGATGACAAGGATGTGGAGATCATCGGGGTCGAGGCGGCGGGCCACGGCGTCGACACGGACAAACACGCGGCCAGTCTTACCGGCGGTAGGGCCGGGGTGCTGCACGGCAACCGGACATACCTGCTGCAGGACGATGACGGTCAGATCCAGGACGCCCATTCGATCTCGGCGGGGCTCGACTATCCCGGCATCGGGCCGGAGCATTCCTGGCTCCATGAAACCGGCCGGGTGAAATACATCTCCGCGACCGACTCCGAAGCGCTCGATGCGTTTCAGTTATGCGCAAAACTGGAGGGCATCATCCCGGCGCTCGAACCGGCCCATGCGCTCGCCCGCGCCGTCGACAAGGCCATGGAGATGGACCGCGACCAGATCCTGCTCATGAATATGTGCGGCCGCGGCGACAAGGACATCTTTACGGTGATGGACTTGCTGGGCGGGCGGTAACGTCGCGAAACGAGATTTAGCACCGCGCCTTGCCTAGGGCGATGCCAAGGGGCGATGCGGTTTCAACGATCTCCTCGAAATCGAATCCGGCGCGGTCGAATAGATCGCGAAACTCGTTTGCGGTGCGCTCGCGTCCGCCCGCCATCACCATCATGTTCAGGTCCATCCACTTGCCCATGTCGAATGCGGCGTCTTCGGGTATCACCGACTCCACGACCATCAGGGCGGCGCCCGGTTTCGCCGCGCGCCTGACGTTCTTCAGGATGTCGAGCGCCTTGTCATCGTCCCAGTCGTGAAGAATCCAGCGCAGCACAAAGGCGTCCGCCTGCGGAATGTCCGAGAAGAAATCGCCGCCGACCGTCTCCATGCGGTCGTGCCGGGGGGCCTCCGCGACAACCTGAGGCTGGTCGAAGAGGACGCCGCGACAATCAGGATGTGCATCGAGAATGCTGATAAGCTGCGATCCGACCCCGCCGCCGAGATCGGCGATCACCGGAAAACGGCCCCAGTCATAGGCCGCCGTCACCGCCGGCGTGATGGCGCCGGCGAGGTCGCGCATGGCTTCGTTGAAGATTGTGCCCTGGCGCGGATTGGCTTGCATATATTCCCAGCCCGTGCAGCCGTTTAGCTGTTCAAAGCCGGGCCGCCCGTCCTTGAGGGAGAGCATCAGGCCGCGCCAGCCATTATTGACCATGCCGTCGGCGCTCAACGTGACGCGGAGCCACGCCCAGGGCGAGCCGGGCGCGTCGCGGCGCAAACAGTCGCTCGCCGGCGTGTTGGCGAAAACGCCCGGCGAGACTTGTTTGAAAATGCCGGTGCTTTCCAGCGCGCGCAGCAGGCGGAACAGGCTCGGCGCATGGGTCTCGGTGCGCCCCGCGAGCGTTTCGACGTCAAGCGGCCCGTCCGCCAGCCGATCGGCGATCTCCAGTTCCGCAATGGCGCCCACGGCGCAGCCCTGCCAGTAATTGTTGACGATGCCCAGGATTTGTTCCTGGGGCGACGCTTGCTGTGACATAGTTTCCCTCCCGCCCTTCATCGAGCAATAGTGCGGCCTTCCGCTGGCGGCAAGGACATTAGCAAGGGATCGCGTGCGCTCGGCGCAGAGGCTTCGTTTCGAAAATTGTGTTCATCGGGTTCAACCCGCAAAACCAAAACCGCCTAGGCTCGTCCGGTCCGAAATCGCCATGCGAGTTCCGTCATGGTCGGCATTCCCAGCGCGAATATCGCCGCCGCAAAGGCGCCCGCCCGCTTTGTCCGCTTCGCGGTGCTTCCGGGCCGGTGAGATTTGCTGCGCAGCATAAACCGCAGCATTTCGCCTTGCGAGAACCTTTCAGCGGCCACGCTGTTGCCTCCATCAGACCCCATAAGCAAAGGCCGGAGGCCCCTGATATGATGAGAACCGCAATCGTCGCCGCCATGCTCGCCCTTGGTCTTGCCGCTTGCGGCGGCGAGGAAGCGGAAGAACAGGCCGATTATGTGACAGACGCCGAACGGCTGGCGCCCCAGCCTGCGCCTGCGCCGACGCCCCGTTCCATGGCGGAGCAGGCGGAAGAACCCGCAGACGATCCTGCGCCTGACGCGCTCACGCCTGACGGCTGGGAAAACCTTCGTATCGGCATGACCCGCGAAGAGATCGAGGCCGCTTACGGCCCGGACGCCAACCCAAGCGCCGTGGGCGGGCCGGAGCCTGAAAAATGCGACGAATTCTACGCGGAAGACGCGCCCGAAGGGTTGCTCCTCATGCTGACCGACAACAGGCTGTCGCGCATCACCGTGACCTCCGATGCGGATGTGAAAACCGACAAGGGGATTGGCGTCGGCGCCAGCGCCGATGCGGTCAAAACCGCCTATGGCGACAAGGCGATTGTGACGCCGCACAAATATGTCGAGGCGCCGGCCGAATACATCACCGTCTGGAACACCGACCGCTCCGGCGAAAGCTATGTGCAGGATGAAAGCGCCCGCGGCGTCCGTTACGTCATCGGCAGGGACGGCACGGTCGAAAGCATTCACGCGGGCGGCCCGGCGATCCAGCTTGTCGAGGGGTGTCTCTAGGGGAGTGGCGGCTAATGCCCGCCGCCGAAAATCCCCGTCCGCACCGAGTAATCCACGGCCAGCGCATATTCAGGATCGTCGTCTGAATCCACCAGCAATTGCCCTGCGTGATTGAGCAGCTTGTGGCAGTCGCGCGTC
>JAUIEG010000228.1 GCA_030428745.1 Alphaproteobacteria bacterium | reverse complement strand
TTCTGCAATGACGCCGAAGAGAACCGCAATGACGACCAGCGGCGCCGGCAACCCGGGAATAAAGGCGAAAGGTAAGTACAATGCGGCGTCCGAAATGACGTCCGTCAGTTCATTCAGGATCGCGCCGAGCTTTGACGCCTGCCCGAACTCCCGCGCCAGCATGCCGTCTATGGCGTTCAGCGCCATGCGAACAAAAAGAACAATTGGCAGGAGAGTGAGCACCCACGTCGCGCCGGGATTCATCAGATGCGCGGCGCCATGGGCCAGCGAAAGCCCGCAGGCGATTAGCGTCACCTGATTGGCCGTGACGCCCGCCTCAGCGAGCCTCTTGCAGAAGGGCCGCAACAACGCCTGAAATTTCGGCTTGAGGTCGTAGATTGTTGGCAAAGTTAGCTCTTTCGCTTTCTCGCCAGGACTTTAGCCGGATTCCGCAGCGTCATGCGAGAGAAGAAAATGCGCCAAGTCCCTCAATGAAACACCTTTCAGGATAAATCGGCCAGATTCTCGGTAGCCCTGTCATATAACGACTTTCGCGTCAGCGCGGCGTCGAGACGGTCAAGCGCGGCGACAACATTTCGCGCCTCATCATTCAATTCGTTCGACGCATCTTCGAGCGCTTGCCACAGGGGAGACAATGTTTCCACCAGTCTTTTTCCTTTGGCTGTCAGGTGCAAAATGCGCTGACGGCCATCGGACTTATCGGTTTTCGCGCCGATGATGTTCGCCGCCTCAAGCGACCGCCGTGTTTCACTTACCGAAGCGTGTGTGATTTTGAGGGCTTGCGCCAGCTCCTTCACCGTCATCGGCCCGTTGACAACAAGCTCATTGAGAATGCCGAACCAGCGCTGTTCGAAGTGGACGCCCTGTTCTTTATAAAGGCTCTTGGCGTCACGATCGATCAGCTCCGACAGACGCCGCAGCCGCTTTCCAATCGCCGTTTTGTCGCTAAATCCTTTCGTCTTAGCCATTTCCAATTGACTCCTTTTGGTAATTTATGTAGGCGCCTACGTATATTGTTGCAAGCAAAACCATCAACAGGGAAACCGCTATGCGCCAAACCAGACGAACACTTCTCAAAAGCGCCGGGGGCGTGCTGTTTTCCGGTGCGCTCGCAGCCTGTTCCCCGAATGGCCGCAGCGCTAAAACCCTCGTCCCTGCGCGCCGATTGATGATCAACGGCAATATGGTCATCGCCTTCGACAGCGAAGGACAATTGAGCGACGGCCTCAAAAACAAAATTCGCGACTCCGGCCTTTGCGCCATCAAACTCACCATGGGCGGCAGCGGCGGCAGCTATGCTGAAACGCTTGAGGAGCTCGCCGCCTATGATGCGGCGATAGCGGAGAACGCCGATATCCTGAGATCGATCAATTCCGTCGCCGACATTGACGAAGCCTACGCATCGCAAAGGCTTGGAATCATCAAATCATTCGAAGCCGCCACCATGCATGACGGGCAACCGGCGCGTATCGCCGAATTCGCCGCGCAAGGCGTCCGGGTCATGCAGCTCGGTTACAACAACACCAGCCCGTTCGGCGCCGGCGTTATGTCAGTCGATGGACCGCTCGGCTTGAGCGAGCTCGGCCGCGAGGCGGTTTCGGTGATGCAGGCAAACGGCGTGCTTCTTGATCTCAGTCACGCCCATGAGCAGACCATGTTCGACGCCATTGAGGCCTCAACCCGGCCGGTCGCCGTTACGCATTCGGGCTGCGCGGGCGTCCATCAACATCAGCGCAACAAATCGGATGAGGCGCTGAAACGCGTCGCGGACACTGGCGGCGTCGTTGGCATATATGAGTTGAGCTATCTGACCCCGGATGACGAGCAAACGCCGCTGAGCGCCTATATGGCTCATCTCGACCATGCGCTGAAAGTCTGCGGCGAAGATCATGTGGGAATCGGCAGCGACGCCGTGCTGCCGGCGTTTGACGTCAGCCCGGAGAGCATTGCGCAATGGGAGGCGGTCAACGCCGCGCGCAAAGAAGCCGGGATCGCAGCGCCCGGCGAAGGCCCCATGCCCTTTGTGGTCGGGCTCAACGGACCGCAGCGCATGAGCGTTATCGCAGATGAGCTTAAAAAACTCGGCTACGCCGACGACGCCATCGACAAGGTGATGGGGCTGAATCTCAAACGCGTCTTCAGCGAGACGTGGGCGGTCTAATTCAACCCGTACTCGCTGACACTTCTTAATTCCGCCGCGCCGATCAGCTTCTTGCCGGCAAGCCGCACCGAATGGATCGGGCCTTCAAGCTCATGGGTCCAGAACGCGAGGAACCGCGACAGCACTGGGTATTTCGGCGCGATGTCGTAGTCCTGCCAGACATAGGACTGGAGAAGACCCGGATGGTCCGGCAGGTGGTAAAGAATCTCCGCCGTGGCGAGGCGGTAGCCGTCGAGCTGTCTCCTAAAGGAATGATCTGTAGCCATGGGGGTCTCCTTCCCTGACGCAACCTGAAATGCGATCACGAATTATCGCCCCGATACCTCATCAACGGGCAAGCTTGACAGGCCCGTTTAAATCAAAATTCCTCATTATTTTTCAATAGTTTAGCAGCCATCCGCACCAGCTGCTGACAACCCCCTCCAAAAAATCGACCCAACCCGCATTTTTTATCTTTACATCCCGCCCCGCCGACCCTATCTCGCCGTTTCGTCATTCCCATGGGACCTCTCGCAAGAATGGCGCTTTGGTTGAAGCTGCCTTTGCGAGGTTCCATGAGATGGACAAATTCAACTCTGCGCTTGCGCTGGTCGTAGCCGACCGTCCGGACCTTCCCGTTCATTGCATCCGCCCACACGCCGCCCAAAAAGCGGCGGACTGGTTCGTGCGCCGTTTTCCCGGCGACGTTCTTTATGCGGTGAAGGCGAACCCCCATCCTGCGATCCTCGACGCGGTCTACGCGGCGGGCGTGCGCTGGTTCGACGTCGCCTCCCTGCCCGAGCTCGAGCTTGTCGCGAACCGCTTTGACGACGCGACGCTCGCCTTCATGCATCCCGTGAAATCGCGCACGGCGATCCGCCGCGCCTATTTCGACTATGGCGTACGGATTTTCGTGCTCGACAGCCGTGAGGAGCTCGCCAAGATCGTCGAGGAAACGGGCGGCGCGAAGGATCTGCATCTGATTGTCCGCCTTGCGGTTTCATCCGACTACGCCGCGCACAAGCTCGGCGGCAAATTCGGCGCCTCCGGCGTTGAAGCCGTCTCTCTTCTGCGCGAAACCCGCGCCGTTGCGGACGAGCTTGGCGTCTCCTTCCATGTGGGGTCGCAATGCATGCGCCCCGAGGCCTGGCGCGTCGCCATGAGCCATGTGAGCGGCCTCATCCGCGAAGCCGGCGTCACCGTCGATATCGTCGATGTGGGCGGTGGTTTCCCTGTCGCCTATCCGGGCCTCACGCCGCCGCCGCTTGAAGATTACATGCGTGAGATCGAAGCCTGTTTCGAAGACATGCCGGTGCTTGAAAACGCCGACCTGTGGTGCGAACCCGGCCGCGCGCTTTGCGCTGAAGCCGGCAGCCATGTAGTGCGTGTCGAGCTGCGCAAAGGCGATTGCCTTTACCTCAATGACGGCGCCTATGGCGCGCTCTTCGACGCCGCCCATGACGGCCTGGTCTATCCGGTGAAAATGCTGCGCGAAAAAGGCGCCCCTCGCCGCCCGCTGCGCCCGTTCAAACTTTACGGGCCGACCTGCGATTCCATTGATGTCATGGAAGGCCCTTTCATGCTGCCGGCGGATGTCAGCGAAGGCGATTATATCGAATTCGGCCTGACCGGCGCTTATGGCTCAGCGCTCGCCACGAAATTCAACGGCTTTGGCGAATATATCGAAGCCCAGGTCGAAGATGCGCCGATGATCAGCGTTTTCGAAACCCAGAAGCCGAAACGGCGCTCGGCGAAAATCATCGCCATCGGCGAACTCTAGGCGGCGAGACTTAGTTTCTTTTCGCCAGACGGTGGAAAACACGGCGCTGATCGGTTAGGTCAGCGCCACACCTACGGCCCTCCGCGCATACGCTCTACTGGAACGAATGCGGCCCGGATCCGGTTCTTTAAGAAACCCGGTTACGAGAAAGGACCGACTTCATGACCAAACCCCAAGACAACCGCAAAGCTGAATTGCTGGCGAACCCTGTCGAGCATATTGACATTGCAGAGTTCGACGCCCGCCCGATCATCGACGCCTGGGGCAAGATGAGCTTCACCAGCCGCGATGCGGCGCGCGCGGCGCAAATCCTCAATATGGCGATCGAAGACGAAAAATGTTCGCCCTGGCTGATCATGGCGGGCTCCACCGGCGCCGGCGGCTGCCTCCATGTCTGGCGCGACATGGTTGAATACAACATGATCGACGCTGTGGTCGCCACCGGCGCCTGCATCATCGACATGGATTTCCTCGAAGCCCTTGGCTTCAAGCATTATCAGGCAAACGAGGTTCCCGACGACAACACGCTGCGTTCGCTCTATATCGACCGCATTTACGACACCTATATCGACGAGGAAGAACTTCAAAACGTCGATCACACGATCTATGCGATCTGCGAACAGCTTGAGCCCCGGCCCTACACGTCGCGCGAATTCATCTATGAAATCGGCAAGTGGCTGGCGGACGGCAACGCCAAGAAAAAAGATTCGCTGATCCAGCGCGCCTTTGAAAAAGATGTGCCGATCTTCGTGCCGGCTTTTTCCGATTGCTCCGCAGGCTTTGGCATCGTCAAGCACCAGGTCGAGCGCCGCAAGGCGGGCAAGCCCTTCCTGACCATCGACAGCGCCGGCGACTTCCGCGAGCTGACCGAAATCAAACTTGCGGCCGGCACCACAGGCCTGTTCATGGTCGGCGGCGGCGTGCCGAAAAACTTTGCACAGGACACCGTCGTCTGCGCTGAAATTCTCGGCCATGACGATGTGGAAGTGCACAAATACGCCGTGCAGATCACCGTCGCCGATGTTCGTGACGGCGCTTGCTCTTCCTCAACGCTGCAAGAGGCGGCGAGCTGGGGCAAAGTCTCGACTGTGCATGAACAAATGGTGTTCGCCGAAGCCACTTCCGTCGCGCCGCTGATCGTTTCGGACGCTTATCATCGCGGCGGCTGGAAGAAGCGTGAGCCCCGCCGCTGGGCGAAACTTTTCGAAAACGCCTGAGCACGTTTAGCCTTTTTTCATCCAACTTACCAAAATCACGCCGCCGCATTCGAAAAATGCGGCGGCGTTCTGCATTTTCGGAAAAATTGCAACGAGCTGATTAACCAGATGTTTCCGGCGAGCGGTGAA
>JAUIEG010000227.1 GCA_030428745.1 Alphaproteobacteria bacterium | reverse complement strand
GATCGATACGCGCAACCGTATCGGCGCCGGCGGTGACGGCGTCGGTGAGCGCCACAGCCTCGGTGAGATAATTATCCGCGTAGAATTTCGCGAGCGCGATTTTGGATTCGTAATAGGCGGGGTCCTGCCCCTCATGCACTGCGATCGCCGCCGCCTTGGCGCCATGAGCGAGATAATAGCCGCCCATCGTATTGCCGAATTGTTTCAAATAAGGCGTCGCGCCCGCAAGCACATGCGCCTGATCTTTTTTCGCCGACTCAAGCAGCCATTCTGTCGACCGACGAAGCGCGTCCGCAGCCTGAAGAAGGCGCTCGCCGATATGGGCGAGGTCTTCGCGCTTGGCGGCTTTCAGCATCATCGCTTCGGAATGAATGTCGGCGATGAATTTTTGCGCCGCCGCGCCCCCGTCGCCTTGCAGCTTGCGGCCCACAAGGTCCATGGCCTGAATGCCGTTGGTGCCTTCATAGATCGCGGCGATGCGCGCATCGCGCAGATGCTGGGCCGCGCCTGTCTCCTCAATATAGCCCATGCCGCCATGCACCTGCACGCCGAGCGAGGTCACGTCATTGGCGCGGTCCGTGGACCACCCTTTCGAGATCGGCGTCAAAAGCTCTTCCACCGCCTTTGCTTCCTTGCGCGTTTCTTCGTCCGGCGCGGCATGGGCGAGGTCATAAGCGACAGCATTGGCGTAACAGATCGCTCTTGAAGCATCGGTCAGCGTTTTCATGGAATAAAGCATGCGGCGCACATCGGGATGCTCATAGATGGCGACCATGTCGCCAGACTTTACGCCCGGCGCCCGGCCCTGTTTCCTGTCCTGCGCATAGGCGAGCGCGCGCTGATAGGCGCGTTCGGCGACGCCGACGCCTTGCACCCCGACATCGAGGCGCGCCGCGTTCATCATGACGAACATATTGCGAAGGCCCTTATTCTCTTCGCCGAGCAGCGTGCCGATGCACTCGCCCTTGTCGCCAAACGCCATGACGCAGGTGGGTGAGCCGTGGAGGCCCATCTTTTCTTCAAGCTTGATGCAATGGGCGTCATTGCGCGCGCCGAGAGAGCCGTCCTCATTCACATGAAATTTCGGCACGAGGAACATGGAGATGCCGCCGGTGCCTTCGGGCGCATCCGGCAGCCGCGCGAGCACCAGATGGACAACATTGTCCGTCATGTCGTGATCGCCATAGGTGATGAAAATCTTCTGCCCCGAAATTCTGTAAGTCCCATCGCCAACCGGCTCGGCTTTGGTGCGGATCGCCGACAGATCCGATCCCGCCGAGGGCTCGGTCAGGTTCATGGTCCCGGTCCATTCGCCGGTGACCATTTTTTCGAGATAGCGTTTCTTTTGGTCCGGCGTCGCCGCATGAAGGATTGCCTTGACGGCGCCGGTGGTCAGGGTCGTGCCGATGGCGAACGACATGCAGGCGCCGTTCAACCCATCAACCAGCGCCACGGCGAGCGTCGAGGGCAGCCCCTGCCCGCCCGCTTCTTCCGGGAAAGCCAGCGACGACCAGCCGCCCTCCAAATATTGGGCGTACGCTTCCTTGAAGCCCGGTGTCGTCCTGACCACCCCGTTTTCGAGCTTCGCGCCGTTGCGGTCGCTCTCTTCATTAAGGGGCGCGATCACGCCGTCGCAGAACTTGCCCATCTCCTCCAGGATCGCGTCCACAAGATCGCCCGACAGGTCGGGATAGGCGCCGGACTGTTCCAGCGCGCCAAATCCCGCCGCATGATCCAGAATGAAACGCATGTCGCGGATGGGGGTTTTAAAAGTCATGAAAAGCTCCGGAATGATCAGCGGGAATGCATTTTCACGGTATTTAGGACGCCGCAGGGCCGCAGGCCAGCATCGATTGCAGAAGATCTCTGTCTAGCGGCTAATGAAGCTGACCGGTCACGACAAACCGGGCGCCGGCGTCATTGCTCTCCCGGGAAAGGGCGCCGCCCGCCTGTTGCGCAAAGGCTTCAATGAGCCCCGCGCCAAAGCCGCCGCCTTTCCCATTTGAGTCGGCTGAGCCGGCGCCGTCCGGTCCAAGACCGCGACCATTGTCAGCCACCGTCAGGCGCCAGGTCTCGCCTTCTTCCGCGAAGCTGATGGCGACCTCGCCGTCCTGACGGCCGTGAAAGGCGTGCTTGGCGGCGTTGGTGACGAGTTCATTGACAACGAGCCCGATGGCGGACGCTTTGTCTCGCGGCATTTTCGTTTCGTGAACCTCAAGCCGCACCCGAACTTCCTCACCGGGAAACAGCGCCTGCGCCAGATGTGCGGTGATATCGGTCAGATAGCTGCGCATATCCACAAGGCTCGAAAACTCGTTGGCGCTATAGCTTTCATAGAGCGATTTATGCGCGGCGGCGAAGCTGTGCATCCGGGAGGAAGCAAGGCCCATTGCCGCTTTGGCCTCTTCATTTTTCGTGCTGCGCGACTGAAGATTCAAAAAGCTTTCGACAATCGCAAAATTGTTCCGCATACGGTGGTCGATCTCCCGCAGCAACAGACCTCGCGCCGTAATCTCGTCGTCGCGCTCTTCCACGGCTTCGCGCACAGCGCGCCGAAAAATCTCGGCGAAAATTGCGATCACCAGCGCTGCAGTCCCGTTCACGACCGTACGGGCGCCGTCGCCCGCCACTTCAAACGCGAACGATCCCTCCGCCGGCAGAACAAAGTACCAGGCGAACAGAAACGATGTGAGCCACGCCGTCAGGCCCGCCTGCCAGCGGCCGAACAAGGTGGCGATCAGGATCGCTGGGTAGATGAGAGAAAACGGCCCCGCCGCATGCGCCAGAAAATCGACAAAAGCGCGCGCGCCCGCCGCCGCCAGGGTGCAGGCAAGTCCAAACAGAATTTGGGAAACAAGGGGCGGCGCCAGTTTATGGAAATGGTCGGCGACATCGAAATCGCTGATCTTTCTAAGAGAGGAGCCCTGTTTTATATCAAACCTGCAATGTGCGAAGAAAAGAACACGCGGCTTTCTAGCACAAACAAAGCCCAATTCACATTAACATGGATCAAGCCGGAAAGTTAGCATGTTTCTAGCAACCGGTCGGAACTTTATTCCAAATCGTGACTAAATCCCTGTTTTGATGGCGGCCGCCGGCGTCCGGCGACGCCAACTTTTACCCCGGATAAAGCCGGATGTTCGCGCCATCGTCCGTGGCCATGGCCAGCGAGACCCAATGGACAAGCTCAATCAAGCGGGGAGCACATCTTCGCCGGTCAGCGGCGCCGAGCTGGCTTCGGCATAGTCGACACAGCGCAGCCAGGAATTCACCGTACGCGTCAGATCCGCAGACCCGACGATTTTTACATCGCCCTCGCGGATCGCCTCTTTGTAGCTGCGATGCCCGAGCCAGCAATCGGTCATGGCGCGCACGGTCGTCGTAAAATACAAATCCACGTCGCGTCCCGGGTCTTTGATGCAGACATCCACATTACTGTCCTGCACGACCAGCCACCAGATGCGGTCCCTGCGCATGTCCTCGAACTCGAAACGCAAGGTGGTTTCATCGCCCGGCAATTTTTCCGTCGCAATGGTGCGCTCAAGATAAAGCATCAAAAGCTCGACGTCGTAGTCCTCGTCGACGAGATGCTCTTTCGCCCAGCGCATGCCCCAATCGCCGAGTCCCTTCAGCACCGGCGCCAATTCCTCGCAGGCCGGCGTTGGAAAATATTCATAGGTCTTCTGGCCGGGGATTTTGCGCTTCACGATCAGACCGTTTTCGGTCAGCGTTTTGAGGCGGCTCGTCAGCAGCGCCGGAGAAATCGTGCCGAGGCCGCGCTGGAGAACGTTGAACCGCCGCCCACCCACTAATAGCTCACGAACGATCAACAGCGTCCAGCGATCGCCAAGGAGCTCCGTCGCCTTCGCGATGGGGCAGAACTGGCCGTATTGCATAGAAATCTCCCCCCTGGCTCGCCCCTACTTCATATCAGGAAGCGGGCTACTTCAAAATCTGTAGCGCTAAGCTTCAGTCCGTGAAGCATCCCCGCCAGCGCCTGTTCCCTATGACCCGTTCATCGAAACGAGGCAAGCAGAGGACCCGGCCATGACCGTCATTACATCTACTGGGGAGCCCCTATGGGCTCGCCTCCGGCGCACAGCAGCAAAAACCGGCGTTGCATCCGGACTAATTGGCGTCGGCGCGGCGCTTCACGCCGCCCTCCACGCCCTGCCCGTTCTTCATGCAGCCATGGGCGGAGCCGCCCTTGCCTGCGCTTTCTAACGTCATCCAACAAAACAGGAGAAACCCATGACCATTAATGTGAACCCAACAGAAGTTTTTGCAGGCCAGGTTGTCGGCGACGTCGCCGCCGCCATGTCCGGCATGCTGACAAGCCTCGGCCACAAGCTCGGGCTTTATAAAGCCATGGCCGGCGCCGGTCCGCTTCCGGCGGTCGCGCTTGCCGACAAGACCGGTCTCAATGAACGCTATGTGCGCGAATGGCTGAACAACCAGACCGCCGGCGGTTACGTGACCTATGATCCGGCGACGCAACATTACGAGCTGCCAGACGCGCATGCGCCCGTGCTCGCCGACGAAGACAGCCCGGTGTTTTTGATTCCCGCCCTTGAAGTCGCCGCATCGCTCTGGTTCGACGAAGACAAAATTTCCGACGCCTTCCGCACCGGCGACGGCATCGCCTGGGCCGATCACCATGAACGCCTGTTCTGCGGCTGTGAGGCTTTGTTCAAGCCCGGCTACAAGGCAAGCCTCGTCGCAGAGTGGATCGCCGCGCTTGACGGCGTTTCAGAAAAATTAGAGCAAGGCGGCAAGGTCGCGGATATCGGTTGCGGTCATGGCGCGTCAGCGATTTTAATCGCCAAAGCCTTTCCAGACGCTGATATATACGGTTTTGACAATCACCTGCGATCGGTGGAAACGGCGCGCAAACGCGCCCGCGACGCAGAGGCGGGAAGCAATATCAGTTTCGACGCCGCCACGGCGAAAAACTTTCCGGGCTCAGATTATGATCTCATCTGCTATATGGATTGCCTGCACGATATGGGCGACCCCCTTGGCGCCGCGCGTCATGCTTTTCAGGCGCTGAAACCGGGCGGGACCGTACTGCTTGTCGAACCCGCAGCCGCTGACGCCATTGAGGACAATATCAATCCGGTAAGCCGTCTTTACTATGCGGCCTCGACCGGCGTGTGCACGCCCTGCTCCAAATCGCAGGAAGTGGGAACGGCGCTTGGCGCGCAAGCCGGCCCGGCGCGTCTCTCCGCGCTCTTGAAAGAAGCGGGGTTTGAAAGCGTCCGCGTCGCGGCGCAGACGCCTT
>JAUIEG010000226.1 GCA_030428745.1 Alphaproteobacteria bacterium | reverse complement strand
CTGAAGATATGATTCCGGACACCCCCAGGAAAGCGCAATCCGCGACCACTTCCGGGCGGCGTCATGATCGTCACAGAAATGATGCGCCGCGGCCACAAACGCCGCCGTCAATCCGCGATCCCTGTCCGGCATGACAAGCGCTTCGTCCTGAACGGCCAGCAACGGCCAGTCGCCAGCCATCCAAAAATCCATAGCGCGGGCTAAATCGAGGGGGCTGGACACGCTTATATCTGCGCCGCCCGCTCCGCCGCCGCTCATATTCTGAAGACCGGTCCCCGCATCCCTATTCGTCGCCATTGGCGAACAACCCTTTCAGGTGATCAAGTTGATTTTCGCACCGGTTCAATTCCGTTTCGAATAAGGCTTTCCGGTCCACGAGATCCAGCGGCGTCGCCTCCAACTCGGCGATTCTGGCTTTTTGCTTTTCAATTTCCGCCGCCATACTGGCTTTCTGTTTGGAAAGCTCGAGGGCCTTTTCCTCAAGGGCGGCCCGCTCTGCTTCGGCGCGGACCAGCTCAAGTCTCAGACGGCCAGTGCGCCAGATCCAGGAATGACGCAATCTCGTCCGCCGTCGCCCCCCCGTCGCAGAGGGCCTCACGGGCGGCATTGACTGTAATGCGCGAAAAGGCGGTCAGCCTGTTCTCACCCTCAAGGTTTTCAAGAATAGGAAGCTCCTCGCCCGGCGCCTCAATGACAAGCATATTTTCCTTGTCCGGATCGACCTCCAATCCTCCGACCACTTCCGCCGCTGCGCGCGTCCTTACTTTTTCCCTGCGCAACAGTTTGAGGCCCGGGTAAATTTTCGTGAGCGCATCCGGAGCGCAAAGTCCGCTTACGCGCTCCAGATTATATAATAGGAGTTCAGCATCCCTTTCTTCTCTGGCGACAGCGGCATCAACGATGTCGATATCGCAGCCGGCTCCCGCTGAACCGGCGGCAAGCCGTTGCAAAGGCGCGATGGCATTGTGGTCAGCATCGATAAGAACAATGTGGCGAGCGTTCATGGAAAGATAATCCTTCAGATCTTTCCCGCGCCCGGCGCCAATATGAATAATCAAATCTATTGCTGGTTTCTTGGCCGTCATATCCAGTGTGTCGCCTTTTTCTTCGCCGCTGGAAATTTCTGCATCAGGCTGCGCGCGCTTCGCTGCGTCCGTATTGAAGATAATGAATAAGCGGATTGATGCCGGCTGCGGCGACATCAGGATGTGAGCTTAAATATTTGCTTGAGTCGAATTTCGCCGAAGGCGACCGCCCCTCCTGCGCGCCAAAACGCAAATAATGCCTTGCAGGATCCGCCCGGGTTTCTGCAACATCCGGATAATTCTCAAGATACCATTGCGCATCAAACAGATCTGATTTTCTCAGTATCGAGACCTGTCGCTGTTCGGAAACCAGCCGCTTCAAATTAATCACCCGCCGCGCAGCACGGGAAGCGGCCCGCAGCGGGGCGCTGACTTTCCAGGATGTGCTGTTTTTCAGCGCCGCAATCTCATGACGCACATAATCGAGCTCAGCGGTCAACCTGGCCACATCACCGGCATTGGCCCAATTAGAACCGTCCGCTCGCTCAAAATAAGTCTCGGCCTTAAGTTGCGCCAGCCTGAGTTGCTCCCTCAGCAACGCATTGTCTTGCTGCAAGCCTTCGGTCTTATCTTCCGCACTGTAAAGTGACCTGAGCTTCTCCAGTGCAAATGCACTCATCCCGGAGACATCAGCGGCCGGCGCGCCGAAATTCGCGCACCGCACCAACAACTCCGTTTCGAGCTCCCTGATATCATCGTATGCGCTGGCAAAACGCGAAGCGATTACGCGCTCAAGGAGCGGTGCGGCGCGGGCGTTCACCTCAAGGCGAATATCGAATTCAGCCCCACAATACTGAGAAAATTTTTGCGGCGCATTAGCGATATCGGCGGCGCTGAACAAATGTATCCGGCCCCGGCCATCATCCACCGTTTTCAACACTTTGGTTGTGACTTTAATCCAGTCATTCGCCGCCGTGGAAAGATCGCCGCCCGCAGAAAGTCGTCTGGCGATGTATTCTACGGGATCGTCGGACACCAGGATGCTGCATACGCCGTCTTCATCGGCAAGGGCGCCGACGACGCCCACCGCGCGGTGACCGGCCAGTAAAGCGACAACATCTTCGCTGCTGCTTTGAAACCTCGTCAGGACATCCGCACGCTCAAGCGCCGAAGCGTCACCGGAAATTGTCGGCACCCCCTCCGGCGCAAGCTCACGCATGCCAATGACGGGCCTTCCATCAAGCACATCAAGAAAAAGCGATGAGTCTGACGCGGATTCACCGCCAACCCCAATGACAAAACGCATTCGATAGTTTCCAATTGTCCACCATAGCAACCGCTTCCAGCATTTTATCCAGCGAAGCAGACTGCGCATGGTCAGGCCGACCGGATGCCACGTTTAGGGCAATCGCGCCTTATCGTCCAGCCCGCGAGCGGGCGCCCCAGCCACGAGGATCCTCCTTCTAAATCAAGGACTTTTAGCCTATCGTCAGCGCGCACCATGAATGATCGCGCATCTTGACTTGACCGCCGCGTCAGAGAAAGTTTGAGCCAACAAAGGACGAAGGGCTGCATGGGGGAATACAACCGATACCGCTATCTCGATTACTTGCGGGCGCTCGCCATCATTCCGGTCTTGTTCATCCACTATCAGCCGGCGCTGCTGCCCGGCGGTTCTCTCGGCGTAAACATCTTCTTTGTCTTAAGCGGATTTTTCATCGCAAAGCAGCTTCTTGTCGAGAGGCCGGTCAAGGAACTTGTCCCTACATTCCTTATCAGGCGCATGCTCCGAATTTTACCGCCTTATTATTTCGTGCTGACCGTGTGCTTCATACTGGTCGTTTATACCCATGGCGAGAATGTAAAGTTTCTGGACGCCTATCTGATGATGAAGCCGCCCAAGGCGACCAGTCCGGAAGTCAGCGTTTACAGGATGGGTTTCTTCTGGACGCTGCAAGTCGAATTCTGGTTCTACCTTTTAGCGCCCTTCATTTTCCTGACGCTAAAACGCCGTAACGCTTTGCTTGCATTATTGACTGCGATTTTCGTCGCATCAGCAATTGCCGCGATCCTGCCGCAGCTCAATTTTATAGCGCGCTCGTCCTCGCTTTGGACCCTGGCTTTTTACGCCAACAATTTCGCGGTCGGCGGATTATGCGCGATTTTGATGGAAGCCAAAAAGCCCGTTGTCTCAGAAAGAGTCGCGATAGCGCTTTTGGCCATAGGCCTTGCGGTCATCGTCGCCTGTTTCACAGTGAAGGTCGGGCATGGCGTCAAGCTTCGCACCTATGGCGTTATAGTTTCGGTCGCCACAGGGCTTTGTGTTCTCGCCCTGCACTCCCGCTTCACCCAGCGTCTCTTCCTTCCGGGCATGGCCTATGTAGGATTGATTTCCTACAGCCTTTACCTCATTCACTTGCCCGTTCTTGAGTATTTTAGCGTCGGACGCCCGCGCTTTGATTTCAGTGTCGACGCATGGGGCCTCGCCCGGACGATCGATCCTGTTTCCGTAACGCGCTATATACTGGTCTGCATCGGCGTGGCGAGCGTGAGCTACTTCATCGTCGAGCGGCCGAGCCAGCAACTCGCGCGGTGGCTTAGCGCTCAAATTGGCGATTCACGCAAGAAGCCCCCGGCGCAACCGCGCCCTGAAAACACCCCCACATAAACATGACAAGATAGCGCGATGGGGCGCTTACCTGCGACAGAAGACCTGCGCGCACCCCGCCGCGGTTTTTAAAATACGCCGATAATGTTGTCCTGATGCGGCTCGTTGATAATAGAGACGCATTTTGGCTTTCGCGGAAACCAGCCAAGAAATTTATCGAGATCTATCGGGTCCTGAATATGTCCTTCGATCTTTCCCGAAGGAACGAGATAGGTTGTCGAAACGATGACCGTATCGCCCAGCTTACAAAGCTTCTCGGCAAAGCCCGCAGCATCTTCAATATGTTCAATCGTCTGATTCGAGATGACAAGTTCAAACCGATCCCACAGCTTGAACGCATCCCGATTGATAAATTTCACGTCATCGACATCGGCCCACTCCTTGGACCAGTCGTTGATATCGGCGGCAACGCGCTTTTCGATCCAGTCAAGATCGCAGATGAACCCGCCTACATAACAGCCCACGTCAATCGCCGACTTGGCGTCTTTGGCGTAGAGCTCCGTCAGCTTTCGCATGACCTTGTAAAGGTCCTTATCCTTACGGAGCTCCCAGTAGCCACGATCAATCCCGTGGCGGGTCATAGGCCGGTCTATGGGGTAACGAGACATTTTGACACATCTTTCTCGCGCTCGACACAAGCGGCATTACTATAAAATTACAGGCGAAACGCAACACGCATTTCCAAGCCACTTTGGATCAAGAAAAGCGGCTTTTGCCTTCAACGTTCAAACTTCGCACAATTCGGCGCCGTTTGAAGCTCCCGGCAAAATTGCACCGTGACTAAGTCACGCTTGGTGGCTATATCGCCAGTTCCACTGAAGACGACCGCCAGAAGCAGGGCGCTGCTCCATGATAAGCTACAGCCGCATTTCTAGCCGCTACGCCCCCATGCGCAAGTATGAGAACCCGGCGCCGAAAGCCGCCGCCATGCCCAACCCGTCCGAAGCCCGGACCGCCATTATGCCGTGTCTGGCGCAGAGCAAACCAGTTAAGCCCGCCGAGCCCGATAAAACCGCGCCTGTCCTGGCTGCCCGAACCGACGCCGGCGCCTTATCGGCGGCGCATGAACGAGGCCGACCGGCCCCCCACCCCGAAAAATCTATTTATTTGAAGCCACAAAACTGAAAAGTGTTGATTCGCTGGCGTAGCCTCAAAAGCGGCAATACAGTCTGGAGTAGCTAGCACGCATGCTAAAGTTAGGAAGAAAGATGAGCGCCAACCGCCTCCCCCTCAAAACACACTCCTTTCGCCGCCTAAAGGAGCTAGGCGTACCTGTGAACACTGTCATTGATGTCGGCGTCCTGACCGCCACCGGCCCCTTGATGCAGGAATATAAAGATCGCCGTCACGTCCTGATTGAGCCGGTCGAGGAATTTGCGCCGCGCATCAGACAAAATTATGAAAAGCTCAATATCGATTACGACCTGATTATCGCGGCGATGTCAGATCGCGACGGCGAAGTAACGATGGAGACTAAATCTGTTCGCGATGGCTCGGCGATCACCCACGCACGCATTATTGACGGAGACGGCGATGGCCCCGAATTCCGAAAAGTGCCGACAATAACGTTGGAAACACTGGTTAAAGAGCGCGGCT
>JAUIEG010000225.1 GCA_030428745.1 Alphaproteobacteria bacterium | reverse complement strand
CCTGATCTGCGATAGCTGTGGGGGGCGCGGCTGTCGAAATAGATCGCATCGCCTTCGTCGAGAATTTTCTCATCGCCATCGATCGCAATGGCGAGCTGTCCCTTGATCACATAAACCAGTTCGACGCCATTATGACTGTGCGGTTCGGACGGCTCTGAATTCATGGAAAACTCGGCCAGAAAACCGTTGAGCTTTCTGTCCGTCGCCGGAAAATTCAGACTTTCAAAAAAGTAGGTTTCGCCTTTGGCCCCCTGGCGTTCGGGAAAGCGCATACGCTCTTCCTTGCGCGTTACGGCGATCAAGGGCCGATCATTATCATCAGTGAAAAAGTGGTCGAGGCCGACGCCGTAGACCATCGCGATGCGCAACAGCGTCGGCAATGTCGGAATGATCTGGCCGCGCTCGATTTTCGACAGCATGCCGACCGAAAGGCCCGAATGCTCGCCTAACTGCGCCAGCGCCATGCCTTTCTCGAGACGAAGCGCCCGGACCTTCGATCCGATTTCATATTCTTCAAGGCCTTTGGAAAGCGTTTCTGTCAGCATAAGGCGTCCGTTTTTCCTTAGACAAAAAATAGCTGCAGCGATTTTTCTTTACAAGAAAATACTGTCTATCCTCACGAAATGTTTATTATCAATAAAAGTTTTTTTCTTTATATGAAACCCGTCGATGGCGTTCATCAGGCGCCTGTCGCCTGCTCCAGCCCCCCGCGGAGCGGAACGCGCAGCAAAAGGAGAACACCCATATGAAGATGAGTTTTACGAAGACGCTGATCGCCGCCGCCGCCGCTTTCGCGGCCGCCTTCGGCGCGGCGAACGCCGATCATCACGGCAAAGCCAAGAAAGACATTGTCGACACCGCGGTTGCGGCGGGCGACTTCACTACTTTGGCCGCCGCGCTGGAAGCAGCCGGCCTGGTTGAGACGTTGAAAGGAGACGGCCCCTTCACCGTCTTCGCGCCGACTGACGCGGCGTTCGCAAAACTGCCCGAGGGCGCCGTTGAAAATCTGTTGAAACCTGAAAACAAGGATCAACTGATCGCTGTCCTCACCTATCATGTCGTGCCGGGAAAAGTGATGTCAGGCGACCTCGCCGGCAAGACGCTGGACGTTGAAACCGTTCAGGGCTCGACGATTTCCATCGATGCGACAGACGGCGTCAAAGTCGATGACGCATCGGTGACGAAAGCCGACATCAAAGCGTCCAATGGCGTCATTCACGTCATCGACGCCGTCGTGATGCCGTAAATGCAAACAAAGAGCGGCGGCCCGGCGCAGGCCGACAGCCGCCGCATTCCAACCTCATAACAATCCAGTCGGCGGAGAAAATTCCGCCTGAAAATATAGGGAAAAGGAATCATGACTGCTCTTAAACGCCTGTCCGCCGCGCTTATTGCATGCACCGCCATTTCGGGCGCCGCGCAAGCAGAAGATTATTACGCCTCACTGTCCGGCGGGGTTTCACTGCTCGGCGATTCCACAAATGACGGCGCTTTCGACGGCGCCTTCACGACCGGCGAAGGAACGGCGATACCGGCGGGAACCGTCCTGCCAGACGGAACGCCGGTTGGCTGGGAAACGGATTTCGACACCGGCTTTTCTGTCGCTGGCGCGTTCGGCAAACGCTATGGCGCCTTTCGCGGCGAGATTGAGGTCGCCTATCAGGTGAATGACGTCGACTCTCACGCCGCTGTCACCGCCGGCGGCATTGCCCTCGATGGCGAAGACGCCGGCGTTCTGATCACCGGCTCGCCTAATCTTGGCGTCAACGTTGGCGACCTTGTCGCGGACGGTCAGGGCGATGTGTCCAACATCTTCGTCATGGCGAATGTCTTTTACGATTTCGACACGGGCGGCCCGTTGAAACCCTATCTCGGCGCCGGCATCGGCGTTGGATTTGTGGATGTGAATTATTCACCGTCCGATGTGCCGATCATACAGGACGATGCGACGGCCTTCGCTTATCAGGGCGTTGCAGGCCTCGCCTATGAAGTTTCACCCTCGGTAGACCTCACGGTCGCCTATCGTTACCGCGCAACAACGGACGTCTCCGTAGACGCTGACCTGTTCTCAGCAGATTTCGACATCGAAAACAGCGCCTCCATCGTCGAGGCTGGCCTGCGATTTAATTTCTAGACCCCTCGGGCGCTTACTCTCTCCCCCATAAGCCAAAGCGCCCAACTGGCCGCCGCCATACCTTCCCATGGCGGCGGCTTTTTTGTGACAAAACCTGATTTTTGGCCGATCAAGCGCGGCGGCGCCAGCATCGCCGCCACTCAGGACCAGCGCCAACAGGCTCTTAGAACTCTGCTTTTACTGGCAATTCCGTCCCGTCTCGCCTAAATTGGCCGTGGGGAAACGGACAGGGACAATTCGGGGCGGAAGGCGGACTTAAGGATATGGGTGATCCGATCAAACGCATCGAGCGCCGGTCGCGGCGCGCGATCTTTCAAGCTTATCTCGAAAATGCGCGGCGCGAAAAATCGGACAAGGTCGTCATCACCGATGGCGACGGGCGCAAGCTGACGCATAAGGACATCACCCAGGGCGCCTTTGCGCTGGGCGGCGCGCTGGCGCGCATGACGGAAAAGAACGAGCGCGTGGGCGTTCTCCTGCCCACCAGCGCCGGCGCCGTTATCGGGCTGTTCGCCCTGCTCTCGCGCGGGCGCGTGCCGGCGATGTTGAACTTCACCTCCGGCTCAAAAAATCTGCTCGCCGCCTGTAAGGCCGCGGAAGTGACAAAGATCATTTCCTCGAAAAAATTTGTCGAGCTCGGCGGGCTGGAAAAGCTCATTGGAGAACTCTCCGCCGTTGTTGAGGTCATTTATCTCGAAGATGTGCGCGAACAGATCAAACCGCGCGACAAGGCGCTGGCGCTCCTTGGGCCCGTCTTTCCGTCAGTCCTCGCGGCGACGCCGAACCCCGAAGACCCCGGCGTTATTCTTTTCACATCGGGCACCGAAGGCGCGCCCAAAGGCGTCGTTCTTTCTCACCAGAACATCATCGCCAATATCGAACAGATCTCCGCGCATGTGGAGCTTCTGCCGACGGATATTTTCTTCAACCCGCTGCCGACCTTCCATTGCTATGGGCTGACGGCCGGCGCGTTGTGGCCGATCCTCAACGGCTATCCGGTGGTGTTTCACCCTTCGCCGCTCCAGACCAAGATCATCCCCAAACGGATTTTCGAAACCGGCTCAACCGTCCTGTTCGCGACCGATACTTTCCTCTCGCAATATATGCGCGCGAGCCCCGACGGCGGCATGTCGTCCCTGCGGATCGCCGTCTGCGGCGCCGAGCGCGTGCGCGACGAAACCCGCCAGGCGGCGGAAAAGCGCTTTGGTTTCGAGGTTCTGGAAGGCTATGGGGTCACCGAAGGCTCGCCGGTGCTGGCCGCGAACCAGCCCGGCGATATCCGGTCCGGCACGGTGGGCAAGCTTCTCCCCGCCGTTGAAACACGGCTTGAGTCGGTGGAAGGCCTTGAGGGCGCCGGACGCTTGTTCGTCCGCGGACCAAATATCATGAAAGGCTATCTGTCGCCGGACAATCCGGGCGTCATCGCGCCGCTCGCCGATGGCTGGCACGATACGGGCGACATCGTTTCCATCGACGACAATGGCTATATGTCAATCCGCGGACGCCTGAAACGCTTCGCCAAGATCGGCGGCGAAATGGTCTCGCTCGCGGTTGTTGAGAACTGCGCGTCCGCCGTCTGGCCGGACAATCTCCACGCCGCAGCGATCATGCCGGACCCGAAAAAAGGTGAACAGGTGATTCTCGTCACCGACCGTAGCGAAGCGCAGCGCGGGCTTCTCCTCGCCTGGGCGCAAAGCCACGGGGTGCCTGAAATCGCCGTGCCGAAAAAGATCGTCTCCGTCGATGAAATCCCTGTGCTCGGCACCGGCAAGATCGATTTCCTCAAGGTCAAAACGCTCGCCGAGGATGCACTGGCGGCGGCGGAAGCGGCGAAAGAAGAAGCGCCCATGACCGCCTTCGACAAGAAGGAACAGAAGAAACGCGAAGCCGCAGAAAAAGCCGAAAAGAAACGCCTCGAAAAAGAAGCGAAAGCCGCTGAGAAGGCGGCGGCACAGCAGACCAGCGCAAAAGCCCCGGATGACGACGACGGCGAGATGAAAGACGCGGCGGAATAAATAGAGTTTTCAGGCGCATGATGCGCCGTTTGCTGAAAAAGGGGAGCATCTTGAAATCATACATCCCGCAGCTGATCGCTGCGCTATTCGCCGTCGCTTTAGCAGGGTGCGGCGAGAAGACCGCAACAGAGACCGACGCGCTGGCGAGCGATCAAAGCGAAACCTCGCGCCAAAATCTACTTGAGCTCGATGTCGCCGGCATGCTGTTTGAGGGCCCCCACGAAATTGCGTCGGGCTGGACCACGATCCGTCTCAACAATATGTCCGGCATGGCGCATTTCGCGCTCGTCTATCGTCTGCCCGACGGTGTGACCGCAGAACAGATCAGGGATGGGGCCGCCAACCTTTTCCAGGCTGTGCTAACCGCGCAACTCGAAGGAGATGACGAAAAGGTTGCGGCGCTGTTGCAGCAATTTCCCGCCTGGACCGCAGATATCGTCTATCTCGGCGGGCCCGGTTTCGCCGCCGGACGCACCGCCACCGAGGCAACCATGTATCTTGAGCCCGGCGATTACATGGTCGAATGCTATATGAAGACCAACGGCTTTTTGCATAATTACAATCCAACTCCCGGAGAATTCGGGATGATGCATCCGCTGACCGTAACCGAAGCGGACGGCGGCGCAGTGGAACCCGATGCAAATGTCACCATCGCCGTTTCAAGCAACGGCTATGAAACGACAGCCGGCGCATTTCGCACAGGACCGAACACAGTTCGCGTCGAATTTGCTGACCAGAAGGCTTATGGCCTCGTTGGCCATGACGCACATATGTTCCGCCTGGAAGACGGCACAGATACAGACGCCGTTGCGACCTGGATGGACTTTATGCTTCCCCATGGTCAGGAAACACCTGCGCCTGCGAAATTCGTAGGCGGCATTCATGACATGCCGGCGGGAAGCGTCGGCTATTTCACGGTCGATCTCGCACCGGGAGAGTATGGCGTGATTGCGGAAATTCCTGATCCGAAGAGCAAGGGCCTTTTCACGACCATAATGGTGAGCGAATAGCGCAAGCGACGGAGGCGACCCCGGTCAGGACACATTCCTGGCCGCGTTCGCCGCACGCTCGGCCTCATCATCGTTATGGATATGATCGTCGTCTTCCGGATCATCGTGCAAAGATGTGTCTTCGCCGGCGCT
>JAUIEG010000224.1 GCA_030428745.1 Alphaproteobacteria bacterium | reverse complement strand
AACGCCTGCTGTGGCGACGGCTTTCTCAATGGTTCCGTCGAGACGCTCCACATGAGAGCGCGCGGCGATCTCCGGCACGACGCCGCCAAAGGCCGCGTGGTCATCATGCTGCGTCCAGACTTCATTGGAGAGAATGCGGCACGCGCCGTCATTGCCGCGCCGCACGACTGCGGCGGCGGTGTCATCGCAACTCGTCTCTATGCCCAGAACTAACATCGCACCAGCATTCTATCCGCATCAGTCTCTACTTCTTGCTTCCCGCTTGAGGACTGCGTTAAGCCACCAAGGTAACCCCCGGGGAAAGACCCCGCATGGACAGCAAAGCTTGTCGCGACGCAAGGCCTCGCGCAGAATTTGCCGCCCGCCACATTTGCGAAAGCGAAACGAGTGAGCAAGGACAAGACTTTCGCCATCGCCAGCCGCCGCTCGCCGCTTGCTTTGGCGCAGGCGCGGCAGGTGCAGGCGATGATCGCCAGGGCCGCGGGCATTTCACCAGAAGCTGCGCCGCTTCAGGAATATGTCTCCTCCGGCGACCGCAATCTTCAGGGCTCGCTCGCTGAAGTGGGGGGCAAGGGGCTTTTCACCAAGGAGATTGAGGAGGCGCTGCTCACCGGGGCCGCGCGTTTCGCTGTTCACTCCATGAAGGACATGCCGGCGGAAAGCCCTGAGGGGCTTGTCACCGCGGCGATCCCGGCGCGAGAGGACCCGCGCGACGTGTTCATCTCCTATGTGGCGAAAACCCCGTGGGATTTGCCGCAAGGCGCCAAGGTCGGCACGGCGTCGGTCCGGCGGGCCGCGCAGTTGCTCGCCCGGCGGCCGGATATCGGGGTTGTCCCTTTGCGCGGCAATGTGGGCACGCGTCTCGACAAGCTCGAGCGGGGGGAGGCGGACGCCACCTTTCTTGCGCTCGCCGGGCTCAACCGGCTCGACATGGAAGGCCATGCGACGGCGGTGATGGCGATTGATGAGATGCTGCCCGCCGTGGGGCAGGGCGCGCTCTGCGTTCAGACCCGCGAAGACGATAAGGAAGCCCGCGCCATTGCAGCCTCTTTCAACTGCGAGGAAACGAGCGTTTGCGTCATTATGGAGCGGGCCTTTCTGACGGGACTCGACGGCTCCTGCCGCACGCCGATCGGCGGCCTTGCGATGGTGCAGGAGGGGGAAGTCCGGTTTCACGGCGAGCTCTTGTCGCTGGACGGCAGGGAGCGTTTCACAGCGGAACGGCGCCTTCCGTATACGGAAGATTGCGCCTTTGTTGCTGCGCAAGCCGGCGCCGAGGCCGCCCTTGAGCTGAGAGAAAAAGCGGGCCCCGATTTCTTCAAAAGGCTCGCGGTGTGACGCGCGTCCTTATCACCCGCGCCGAGCCTGACGCGTCGGAATTCGCTGACGCCTGTCGCGCTCATGGGCTCGATCCCATCGTCTCCCCGGTGATGCGCATCGAGATCGAAAAGACCGGGCTGGATCTTTCGGATGTGGGCGCCCTCGCCTTTACGTCGGCCAATGGCGTGCGCGCCTTTGTGGCGAATTCGCCTGAACGGTCCTTGCCGGTTTTCGCGGTCGGGCCGGTGACGGGGGAGGCTGCGAAAGCCGCGGCCTTTGAAAATGTCAGCATGGCGGGCGGCGATGTTGAGGCGCTGGTGGGTCATATCGCCTCCGAAAGCGCACTGGATGGAAAAGCCATATTGCATGTTGCCGGCGCTGACCGGGCCGGGGACCTTGTGGCGGCGCTCACAGCGCGAGGGATCGCCGCAAGGCGACAGACCCTCTATCGCGCGGAGGCGGCAGGCGCCCTTTCGCGGGCAGCCGAGGCCGCCCTTGGCGCCGAGTCCGGCCTCTGGGTCACTTTCTTCTCCCCGCGCACGGTGAGGTTGTTTCTCACACTGGCCGAAAAGGCGGGGCTCTCCTCGCGGTTGCCGGACCTGCGCGCCGCCTGTCTCAGCGCGGCCGTGGCGGATGCAGCCTCTGCCGCTTCCTGGGGCGAGATTGTGGTAGCCTCCGACCGGACGGCCGAAAGCATGCTCGAAACAATCATTGATGAGAGCGCCCGCGCTTGAGCGCCGACAAAGCGGGCCCTATCTAGAAAGAGCGCTCAATTGAGGATGAAACGTGACGCAGGATGGCGACCCACCGGCTAAGAAAGAAGAAGAAAGCCTCCCTGAAGTGGAGGCGGAACTTGTCAGTGAGACGCCGTCGCCTGAGGACGCGTTTGAAGATGACGCGCCGGAGGCTTCGCCGCCGCCGGATGCGGTTCAAGGTGATGCGGGAGATGGACCCCCTCCAGACGCCGCCGGAAAGCGCAAATCGACCCTGACCCCCGGGGTCATGCTGTTCCTTGCGTTTGTGGTTGTCGCCTTGATTGCTTTCGGCGTCTGGCGTTTTCAGTTGAAACCTGAAAGCGAAATATCGGCGGCGGATACGGCGCCTGCAGCGCAGGAAGCGCCGCCTGCGACGTCTGACTCACAAGAGGAGGCCGGGATTGCCGCCGAGCCAGAACCGGCGCCCGACCTGGCGCCGGAAGGTGAAGAGCCCCCGGCGCAGGGAGCGAAGATCGAAAATCTCGCTGAAGATGATCTTGCGCCGACGCCGCAAGGAGAGCCTGCGCAAGAAAGCGGGGACGAAAGCAGCGGTTTCCTGCCGCCAGTGACGGAAGCTGGCGCGGCGAAAATCGCCAATTCCGTTGAAGATGGCGCCAAAAAAGCCATGGTCCGCACCGAAGAGGCGGAAGACGCGCCGGATGATAGTCAGTCTACAGATGATACTGTGGAGGGGGGCGAAGTTGACGCGCTGGCCGCCGAAGATGAAGGCGCTGAAAGCGAAGAGGCTGACCTGGAGGAGGCTCCTTCCACAGAATTAAACGGGAATGCTCCTGAAACTGCGGCGCAAGAGACGGCCGTCCAAGAACAGGCGTCATTGCAGCGGCCTGAGGGCGATACGGTTTCAGACAATGAGCCGACCACTGAAGCAGCGGCTCTCGAAAACACACAAACTGAAGATGAAGCTGTGGCGCTGCAAGCGGAAATGGAGTCCATGCGCGCCGCCTTTGAGGAGGAGCGCGCGGACTTGATGGCGGCGCTGGATAGCGCCCGCCGGATTAACAACGAACAGAATACCGATGTTCGCGATTTGCGCGCCCAACTTGAAGCTGCGAAAGAGCGCGAGGCCGCCCTGAAAGACGAAGTCGCCTCATTGCGCAATGAGCTTTCCCGCGTTCGCCGCGAGGGCGTGACGATGTCCCAGCGCAACATGAAAGCCTCGTTCGCTGTCGCCGCCCTCTCCCGTGCAGTGGATCAGGGCGAGCCATTCACGCAGGAGCTTGCCGCTGTCGAAGAGTTTGAGCCGGGCGCTGAGGCTGCGCTGGAAGCCCATGCCGAAACCGGCGTTGCGACCGATGCGGCGCTGCGCATCGGTTTTGACGCGGCGGCGCGAAAGGCGCTTGCGGCGGCGGGGCAAGCGGAGGCCGGTGGCGGGATTTCGGGTCTCATGGCCCGGGCGAAAAACCTCGTCAGCGTCCGCCCCGCCCGTCCGCTTGATGGCGACGATCCGGGCGCGATCCTGTCTCGCGCGGAACACGCGCTGGAACAGGGTGAACTCAGCTTTGCGCTTTTGCAACTTGAAGATCTGCCGCTTGTCGCGCAGGAGGCCATGTCCGAATGGATGGCGATGGCCCGTGCGCGCGTAGAGGCGAAGTCGGCGGTCGCAGCGCTTACAGTGCGCATCGCCGGTGAAGGTGAGTAGGGGGCGTCCATGATCCGTATTCTGATGTTTTTACTGGGCGCCGTTTTTTTCGCCTTTGTGATTACGTATTTCGCCAGCCTCGATAACCGCATCACGGGGGAGGCTTTCGGCTATCAATTTGATGGGCCCTCGGGGCTCATCCTTGGCGGGCTCACCGTTCTTTTTCTCGCGGCGATCTATCTGACCCACAAGATCAAGGATATCCTGGCGATCCCGGCGAAGATCAAAGCCAAGGACGCGCAAACGAAACGTGAGCGCGGCATCGCGGCTCTGACCCGCGGACTTGAAGCGGCCGCCGCCGGCGATGGCGAGGACGCAGCCCATCACGCCCGGGTCGCCCGCCGCAATCTCGATGACGTGGCGCTGACCCGGCTCCTGACCGCGCAGGCGGCGCAATTGTCAGGCGATGCGGCGGCGGCGAAGGAAAGTTTTTCGGCGATGCTTGCCGCGCCGGAGACCGAATTTATCGGCCTTAAAGGCCTTTACGCGCAGGCCGTGGCGGCGGGGGAAACCGGCGCCGCTAAAGGCTATGCGGAGCGCGCATTCCGACTGCGCCCCAACGCCGCCTGGGCGTTTCAGTCGGTGTTCGATCTGGGGCTCGAACGCGGCGCCTGGAACGAAACCCGCGAGGCGGTGATTCAGGCGCAAAAGAACAAGGTGATCGACGAGGCCCGTGCAACCCGCGCCCGCGCCGCTTTGTTGGCCGCCGACGCTTACGCCGAAGCCGATCCGGCTTCGGCCATGAGCGAAGCGGAAGCGGCGCTGAAGCTGGCGCCTGAATTTACGCCGGCGTCGGTGCTGGCGGCGCGCATCGCCATGGATGAAGGCAAGACCGGCAAGGCGGCGAAACTGTTGGAGACAGGCTTTGCCGCTAGCGCCCATCCGGCGCTGATCAAACTTTATGATCGTCTTTACAAGGATGAAACGCCGGAAAAACGCGCCGCAAAGCTCACAAAGCTTGCCGAGAAAAATCCGGCCTCCGACGAGGCGGCGCTGTTGAAGGCGCGTGCGGCGACGCTCACCGAGGACTGGCAGGGCGCGGTCGACGCGCTTGAGGCCCATGTAACGAAGACGGCGAGCCCCGCGGCTTTTTCCCTGATGGCGAAGGCGGCGGCGGGCCTCAAAGGCGAGGCGGCGGCGCAAATCTGGTACGAACACGCCGCCTCCGCGCCGCGCGATCCGCGCCCCGGCGCCGATGGCGCGTTTCATTTAACGCGCGAAGGCTGGGCGCGCCTCATTCGTGAGTTCATGGATTATGCGCGGCTGTCGCCGCCGCCGATTGAAGAAGCGACCGCCGGTCTCGCGCCCGAAGAAGTGAAGCTTCTCCTCGCGCCGCCGGTTGTTGAGGAACCAGAGGCGGCGGATGAGCCAGCTGAGGAACCCGCCGAGGAAGTCGTTTCCGAAGAAACGGCGCCGGAAGACTTGAGCGCCGGCGAAGACACATCTTTGCACGATGATCCGGAAGACGACGATCATATCCATAACGATGATGAGGCCGAGCGTGCGGCGAACGCGGCCAGGAATGTGTCCTGACCGGGGTCGCCTCCGTCGTTTGCGCTATTCGCTCACCATTATGGTCGTGAAAAGGCCC
>JAUIEG010000223.1 GCA_030428745.1 Alphaproteobacteria bacterium | reverse complement strand
CGGCGCCGAATGGGCGCTGGAAAGCGGCGACGCAATTGCCGCCGGCGGGCGGCCGTTTACGCTTCACGGCGCCGGATCTTCAATATTTTATGGACTCGCCGACGGAGCTTAGCGATTACGATCTGCGTTCATGGAAGCTGCCAGACGGACAGACCATACGTCTGGCGGTTCATCATGACGGCAATGCGGAGGATATGGATCTCTATGCGGCAAAGGCGAAAAAGATCGTGGCCGAACAGATCGAGATTTTCGGCGCCGCGCCGCAATTCGACTACGGCGTTTACACGTTTATCTCCGACTTTCTGCCGCATGTTTCTGGCGATGGCATGGAGCATCGCAATTCCACCATACTTTCCGGCGCAAGAGGGCTTTACGAGGCGGATTTCATGCAAGTCAGCGCGCTCTCCCATGAATTCTTTCACGCCTGGAATGTGGAGCGTATGCGCCCGGCGGAATTGGAGCCGTTTGATTTCGCCCGCGCCAATCCGACGCCAAGCCTGTGGTTTGCTGAAGGCTTCACGAATTATTATGGCGATATCGCGCGTGCGCGCAGCGGCGTAACGCCGCTCGACAGTTACCTGGATGACCTCGCCGGCACGCTCAGTTTCATCATCAATGCGCCGGGGCGCCAAGTGGGCTCTCCGCAGTCGATGTCGCTCGAGGCCGCGTTTGTGGATGCGGCGCGCGCCATCGACCCTGACAATCGCGCCAATATGTTCGTTTCCTATTATCCTTATGGAGAAGTGATTGCGCTGGCGCTCGACCTAACTTTACGCACGCAGTTCGAGGATGTGACCCTTGACGATTATATGCGTCATCTCTGGAATCGTCATGGCGTCACGGAAGAACCCTACACTCATGACGATCTGCGCAAGGGGCTTGCCGAAGTGACGGGCGATGCTGATTTCGCGGCAGCGTTTTTCGCGTCTTATATTGAAGATGGGAGGTTGCCTGATTTTGCGCCGCTTTTCGCGGCGGCAGGGTTAAAGCTGGAATCCGAAGATCCGGAAAAGGCCAGCCTTGGCAGGGTGTCGTTTGAAGAAAAGGGCGACGCACTTCTCATTGCATCGAACACGTTGACGGGAACGCCGGTCTATGAGGCGGGGCTCGACCGCGGCGATGAAATCTTAAGCGTGGGCCGGTTCAAAATCGACAGCAAAGCCGATTATGAAAAAGCGATGAAGCGTCATCAGCCGGGGGAGGAAGTCGCTATCCGCTTTATAAGCCGCGGCGAGGAGATGGCCGTTAAGACGAAGTTCACCGCAGACAACACGCTTAAAATTACGCCCTATGAAGATGCGGAGATGGAGATCACGGACGCCCATAAGGCTTTCCGCAAAAGCTGGCTTAAAGTTGAAATAGACCCTGACAAAAAAGATTAGTGTAAGGCTGACGCCTTCGCGAGTTCCTCTTCCACTTTCGCGCCTTCCGCTGCGCGCGGTTTGGAAAGCCGTGCAAAGAGCAGGAACGAAACCGGCGTCAGGAACAAGGTGAAGATGGTGGCGAAGCCAAGGCCGCCAAAAATCACCCAGCCAAGGGCCGCACGCGCTTCCGATCCGGCGCCGGACCCGAAAATAAGCGGCAGGCTGGCGAGCAAGGTCGACATGGCGGTCATCAGAACGGGTCTGAGGCGGGTCATGGCGGCATGTTCGATAGCATCGCGAATGCTTTCCCCGCGATCGCGCAGCTGGTTGGCGAATTCCACAATAAGAATGCCGTTCTTGGCCATGATGCCGATAAGCAGGACGAGACCGATCTGACTGAAATAGTTGATTGAGCCGCCCGTCAGCAAAATGGCGTAGATCGCCGCGGCAAGGCCGAACGGCACCGTCACCATAATAATCAGAGAGCTGACGAAACTTTCAAACTGCGCTGCAAGCACAAGAAAGACGATGATGGCCGCGAAGCCGAAGACCAGGAACGTCGCCTTGTTGGATTCTTCAAGGATGCGCGCCTCTCCGAGAAGGGTGACCGACTGAGAACCGTCGAGCAGATCCGGCGCAATTTGGCGCAACGCCTGAATAGCATCGCCAAGGCGTTCGCCGTCAGCCAGCGGGGCCGTCACCGGAATGGCGCGGCGGCGCTGCTCGCGGCGTAAATCCGCAGCGACCGCCATTTCGTTGATGCTCGCCACTGACGACAACGGCACAAATCCGCCGGCCGAGGTGCGAACATAAAGATTGGCGAGATCGGTCGGATCGTTCACCGCCTCGCCGCCGGACGAAACGAGCACTTCAATGATGTCGTCGCCGATAAACAATTCGGCGGCGCGGACTTCATCGGCCATCGCCTGTATCGTGGTGATGATGGAGCTTACGGACACGCCGAGCGATGCGGCGGATTCACGGTCTATCTCGACGCTGACCTGGGGTTGCGTCGTCTGGAAGTTGAGCCGCGCGTCTGCAAAAACCGGACTTTGCTGCAATTCGCCAGCGATCTTTTCGGCCGTGTCCGCGGCTGCGGCGTAGTCATCGCCGACGACAGCGAATTGAAGGCCCTGGCCGCCGCCGCGAATGCCGAGCGAATTGCCGCTGCGCACCTGGATGGTGACGCCCGGAAGGTCGCTGACAAGTTGACGAATCCTTCCCTCGATATCCTGTTGCGACAGCGATCTTTCGCTCCAGTCAGGCAAGCGCATAAGGGCGAAGGACCAATCGGTGCTGGTGCTCGTCGTGATGACTTCAATGTCGCCGGCGTCAACCAATGTTTGAAGCCGGTGTTCCACTTCCATTATCTTACGGTCGAGATACTCAAAACTTGCGCCGTCCTGCGCGGCAATGCGCATGAAGACGCGGCCGCGGTCTTCGTTGGGCGTCAGTTCTTTCGGCGTCAGGGTGAAAGCGGTGAAGGAACCGGCGGCGAAAACCAGCGCAAAGATCACCGCGATCATCGGGCGGTTGAGACAAAACCGCACTGCGGGCCCGTAAAGCGCCGCGAGCGGGCCCGACGGCTTTTCACGCATGCGTTTCAGTTCGTCCCCGTCGGCCGCCATTTCCGCTCGAAACTCGCGGCCGAGCCTGACGGTCAGAACCGGGCACAAGGTCAGCGCCACAAAAGACGATGCAATGACGGCGAAGGCGAGAACGAAACCGAATTCGGAAAACAGTTTGCCGGCCTGCCCGGGCAGGAAGGAGATGGGAATGAACACGGCGGCGAGCGTCGCCGTCGTTGAGAGGACGGCGAAGACAATCTCTCTCGTGCCGAGGACGGCGGCGGCGCGCTTGCCCGCGCCCATGCCGCGCCAGCGCTGAATGTTCTCCGTCACGACGATCGAATCGTCGACCACAAGCCCGGCGGCCATGACGAGCGCAAGCAGGGTGATGATATTGATGGAAAAACCAGCGAGCCACATCGCCGCGACGGTGCCCATCAGCGACACCGGGATCGTCACTGCGGGAATGATGGTCGCGCGGATCGAGCGCAGAAACAGGAAGATCACCAGAACGACAGCGCCGGTGGCGAGGAAGAGGCTGCGCACCACCTCCTTGATCGCTTCATTGATGAAAATCGAATCGTCAATCATGACTTCGACCCGCACATTCGGCGGCAGGCTGTTGTTGAGTTCGGCGACGGCGGCTCTGACGCCCTGGGCCACGGCGACGGTGTTCGATTGCGCCTGACGGATGATGCCGATGCCGATGCCCGGCGCGCCGTTGACGCGTGCGGTGCGGTTCATGTCCTCAAGGCCCCACTCGACGATGGCGACGTCGGAAAGCCGGGTTTCGTCGTCAAGCCGCAGGGCGGCGATCTGCTCGGGCGTTTTGGAGGGCGATTCCGCGCGGATCAGCAATTGCTGGGACGCCGTGCGAAGGCGTCCGCTGGGTGCGCTTTGTGCGGCGGAGGAGACAAGTTGCGACACATCCTCGACAGTGAAGCCGCGGGCGGCGAGCGAGACCGGCATGATCCGCACCCTGATGACGCGGTTGCGCACGCCAAAGGAATCCGCCTGAGCGACGCCCTCTACGGCCTGAAGCCGCGGCAGAATGACATCGTCGACGAGATCACCGAGATCGCCGGCTTCGAGATCGGACGCAGAAACCGATAGCCGCATGATTGGCGAGGAGTCAGGGTCCGCCTTGACCACACGCGGCTCCTCGATGTCTTCGGGAAGTTCGTTGCGAATGCCGGAGATCGCGTTTTTGATATCCGTTGCGGCGATATTGATATCGACCGTGGAGGAAAACTCCGCCGTCACCCGGCTTTCGGCGAATTCCGAAGAAGACGAAATCATCTTGACGCCGTCGATCTGCGCCACCGCGCCTTCAATGACTGACGTCACCTCGGCGTCCATGGTTTCCGGCGCAGCGCCCCGATAGTCGGTGCGGATCGAAACAACGGGCTGATCGACGTCGGGCAGTTCCCGGACGTCGACGCCCGTCATGGCCGCGAGGCCGGCGATGACGATCAAAAGACTGAGGACCGCGGCGAGAATGGGCCGCTGGATAAAAACGCCGATGAAACCGCCTGAACTCGTTCCAGCGCTCGATGCGGAAGGCTCGCGTTCGGTGCTCACCGGATTATTCGCTCCCGCCGGCGGCGCCGGCCCCGGAGGTGTTCGCCGCGCCAGCGCTAGACGGCTGGGATTGCTGTGTGGTGAGGCCGGGAAGCGGCATGCCTTCGCGCACGCGGTCTGCGCCTTCCCAGACAATCAGATCGCCGGGCTTTAGGGCGCCGGAGACAAGCACGGTGTCATCCGTGCGCTGAAGGATCTCGACAGAGGCGGGCTCGGCCGCGCCTTCCGGGCCGCGCCGCCAGACAAACGGGCCGGACCGGTCCCATTGAATGGCGAGACCGGGAACAGAGACGGCCGGTTTTCCGGAGCTTGTCGTCGAAACCGCGAAAATGGCGCCCGGCAGAAGCGCGGTGTCGTCATTTTCAAAAGTGGCCTCGATTTTCAGCGTCCGATTATCCGGATCGACCCGGCTGTCGATGGCGGTGACGATTCCGTCATGGGGAAGGTCGTTGCCGGCAGCGAGCTTCGCGGTCACTTTCTGACCGATTTCAACGGCGCGCGCGGCTTCCTGGGGAATCGCAAATTCAATGACAATGGAGGACGTGTCGTCGAGCGTCGTGACGATGTCCCCGGCGCGCACATAATCGCCCGCTTCGATTTCGGTGAGGCCGATCACGCCGTCAAAAGGCGCGCGGATCGCGCGTTGCTGCACGGCGAATTGCGCGGCGCGCAAGTCGGCTTCAATCGTCTTGTAGTTGTTGAATGCGGCTTCCGCTTCGAGTTCGGACGCCGCTTCGGTATTCAGAAGATCCTCATAGCGTTCGGCGTTTTGCTTGGCGATGGGGTATTGCGCTTTAGCGCGTTCAAGCGCGATGCGCTGCTCTTCATCATCCA